>DASUNJ010000340.1:0-13313 GCA_036277235.1 Thermoanaerobaculia bacterium
CCCCGCCTCGACTGGAGCCCATGGATCAACGGAGCAGGTACGGTCACTATCGAGGCCACTCCCCGGCGGTTGCACCTGGCGCTGGAAGACGACCCGCTGGAGATCTTCCGCATGGGAGCGCACTTCCAGACCTGCCTCAGCCCCGGCTCCGCGAACTTCTACTCCGTGTTCGCCAACGCCGCGGACATCAACAAGCGCGTGCTCTATGCCCGCGACGGTGTCGGCAAGGTCGTGGGCCGCTGCCTGCTGGCGCTCACGGCCACGGGCGGATTGCTCTGCTTCGACGCCTACTGCCACGACGGCAACCTGGATTTCGACAAGATCTGCACGGAATTCGCCGCGGATCTCGCCCGCCGCATGGGCACGGAGCTCGTCTCGTCAGGCCGGGTGCCCACGCTGGTGGCGTCCGGCTGGTACGACGACGGCCCACGCGACCTCGGCCATGGCTTCCCCGCGCTGGAGGAGGGCTCGCCGCTGCGCAAGCGCCTCGCGACGATCGGTCTCGGCGAGCTCCTGGGTGAGCTGCGGAAGGCGCTCAAGCCGGCCCGGCTGGACGAATCGACGCTCCCCCTGGTGCTCGGACTGTCCGAGCTGAGCGAGCGGCCCGAGCTGGTGGTCCCGCTGTTGCGGCGTGTGGCCGAATGCCCCGCGCTGCCGGATCATTCCCTCATCACCGCGGCCTGGCTCGGCGTGGAGGCCGGCTCCGGCGACCTGGTCCGCCGGCTCCTTCTGCAGCCGGTGAACCACTACCTCCTCCGGGCGTGCATGCTCGGCATCTGGATCGACCAACGGGCCCTGGGAGTGTCCGTGCGGCTCGATCCCGCGGAGCTCCTGGGCCTCCTGCGCCGGACCCGCGAGAGATCCGTGCGCCACTGGATCGAAGAGGTCGAGGGCAACCGTCTCGAGGTCGCCGCGCAAGCGCTCCAGGCCCTTTACCGTCCCGCGCAGGCGCAGGCGCTATGGAAACGTCTGGCTTTCAGCAACGAGGTTGAGGCCGGCCAGGAACAACGGGATCGGGCACAGGCAGCCTTGGAAAGGACCAAAAGGACTTAAAGGACAGCAAGGACACCTTCCGCGTCCATGCTGTCCTTGGCGTCCTTGATGTCTTTTTGGTCCTTTCTGACTCACTTCCCGTCCGCTAGAACGTTCTTCTCCAACTCGCCCTTCTCCAGGTAGATCACAGAGCCGACCTTCAGATCGACCGGTGTGACCGTGAACGGCTGCTCCGGACCGCTCTCGACGATCATCACTCCGGAGACCGACTCGCCAGCCTTCAGAGCATCGCCGTCGCTGCGCTTGGCAATCACGAGCTGAGCGCCTTCCGGGATCTCGCCGAGAGGCTTTGACGGAGTCACCGACAGGATCTGATCGTAGTTCGGAGCCAGGCTGATCCAGTGAGCCAGGAACAGCTCCTTGCCCTTGCCGAACAGAAGATAGGTCAACGGCTCGGGACGCTCGTGGCTGTTGCGGAACGGGTGCCAGTGGACCTGCCGGCGGACCGTCACCTTGACATCCTCCAGGATGGGCTGTCCGCCCCGTTCGAAGTGGCCCCGAAAGATGTCCGCCCGGAACGATTTGCGCGTCTGGGTCAGCTCAGGCAGGCGGAAGTCCTCTGTAGGCACCAGGGTGAAGATCAGCTTTGCGTTGTCGGGGAGGGCGCGCTCGGTTCGGTAGACCTTGTCGCCTTCCGCGCCGAAGCTGATCTCCCAGATGCCCTGATAGCGATGCTGCGGCATGAACATCGGCAGGTGCGAGGCGTAGAGAGTTTCCGAACCCACGACCAGCATGCCGTGCGTTCCCACCTCCTCGGTGCCGGGTTGGGCCTCGGCCCGGTAGGTTGCGAGTGACAGGGCGAGCGCGATGAGGATGCGGTGTGCGTGCTTCATGACAGGACAGGCTCCCTGTCGTGCCGATTCGTTACCCGGTCAAGCTATGGCACCTGCCCGCGCTGCGTCCAGATGGCCCGCGAGATGTCCGCGATGGCCTTGTCCGCTTCCTTCTCGTCCTGGAAGCCGGCGGTGAGGATCACCAGGACGTAGGGCTTCTCCCCCGGCGGGAAGACGATGGCCGCGTCGTGGTGGATGCCGGTGATGTCCCCGGTCTTGTGGGCTACGGGCGTGCCCGGGGGGAGGCCGGCGGGGATCTTCTCGTTGAACTCCTGCGCCTTGAGAATGTCGATCATGCGCTCTCCGCTGGCCGCGGAGAAGGTCGTGCCGTCCACGATGGCCTTGAGGACGATGCGCAGGTCGTTCGCGGTGGTGACGTTGTTCATCCCCGCGTCGTAGGCCTTCTGGTCCTCGACACCGCGCAGGACACGGATGTCGTAGGCCTCGATCCGCCGCATCAGGTCCATCACGGTCGGGGCTCCGATGCGCTCGATCAGGAGGTTCGTGGCGAGATTGGAGCTGCGCACGATCATCCTGCGGATCAGCTCTTCCAGCGGGCGGGTCTGCCCCACGGCCTGGTAGAGGTCGGGGTCGCCGTCCTCCTTCGGGTCGAGGGTGTAGACCGAGCCGTCCATGATGCTGTGGAACTCGTTGCGGACCTCGACCGGCTCGTCGAGCTGCATGGCGCCGCGGTCGATCGCCTCGAAGAAGCCCATCATGACCGGAACCTTCATCGTGCTCGCCGCATGGAACCGCTCGCGGTCGTTCACGGAGAAGGTCGCGCCCGTGCCCAGGTGATGGAAGGCGACGCCGATCAGCCGCTGCTTGCCCTGCCGGGCGATGACGCGCTCGACCTCCCCGGGAAGGGTGCCCGACGGATGGGGCATGGAGGCGCAGGAGAGCAGGAGGAGGGCTGCAGGAGCCAGAGCGAGAATGGACCGCATGGGACCGAGCATATCCGGTGAGGGGATTCAACGGCTCGTTTCGTTCCTCCCTTTCGTGACGTCACACAGGAGCAGCAAACGAACTCGAACATTGAGGAAGGAGACGAACATGCCCATCGCATTCCAGGAGACCCGGATCAACTTCCCCCCCACCACGGGCCGGCAGCAGCGCGGCAACGTAACGGTCAGCTTCCCCACCACCGTGAAGACCGCACAAGCCATGCTGAAGGGCTTCAACATCGGCTATGACGGCGGCGACCACCACATTCTGCGCGAGGAGATCGACATCGACTCCTCGATCTCCTACAACTGCGTGAACGTCGGAGTCGACTTCCTGCTGCGGGACGGGTCGGGGAACATCGATGACTCCTACAGCGGTTGGGTCGAGGTCGTGGTCATCGCCGACGTGGCTTGAACGGGCTGGATGGGAACGCCGGAGGCGCGGCGCCTCCGGCGTCTCTCCGCAGGCTGATTCAGAGGAGCGCGAGCTGCGCTTCCCGCGGCGCATACCTCTCCAGATATCGCTTGAGGCGGAGCTTGCGCAGGGTACTCTCGGTGCTCATGTAGCGGACGGTGCCGCAGACAGGGCGCTCCGGGGCCCAGGGCCGGTCGTAGCGGCCCAGGCACCAGAAGATGCCGGTGTAGGAGTTGGGATCGCGGCCGTCGAGCGCGTACTTGTTGTTGAGCTCGATCAGCGCCGCCAATGCCTCCCGCGGGCTCGCCGACCAGTGGAGAACCTTCTTGCCCCAGAGCATCCGCAGGTAGTTGTGGATGCGCCCCTCGCGGACGAGCTGCGTCTGGGCCGCGTTCCAGACCTCGTCGTGGGTGCCGGCGGCCTCGAGCTCCTCCAGGGAGTAGAGGTGCGGACGGGGATCGCGCTCGTGCTGCCCGAGCGTCCGCTGTGCCCACTCCGGGAGCGAGCCGTACTCGTCGAAGCCGGGCTGGTGGAAGGCCATGTTGTAGCCGACCTCGCGCCAGGTGACCGCCTCGTCGAGGAACTTCTCGGCCGCCGGACTCATCCCCCACCAGCCCTCGACCGCGCCCCGCGCGCCCTGGCCCAGCCGCTCGGGGGTCCACTCCTCCCAAGAGGCCACGGCCGCGAACACCTGATGCGACGAGACGTGCCCGAAGTGGAGATACGGCGAGAGGCCGCTCGACATTTCCTCGTCCGGATGGTTCCTGCCCTCGCCATAGCCGCCGAGCCGCTCTTCCAGGAAGCGCTCCAGCACGGCGGCGGCAGCCTCGTTCCCTCCGACTATGCCGGGGACCGGCGCGATGGAATGGTCGAAGGGGAGATGAGCGAGCGAAATCTTTCCATCCAGAAGTCCGTCCAGGAGGGCGGCCGGCCAGCGGCGGAGGACTTCGGGGGGTAGCTCGGAAAGGCGCCTCGGCAGCGGTGAGGCGAGCGGGTCCTCCTCGGGGAAGTCGGCCAGGTGGTCCGGAAGGGTCTTCTGAAGAAAGCGGCGGAAATGGAAGGCAGCGCTGAAGACCCGATCGGTGGCGCGCAACGGCAGGAGGCCGTTGGAGTCCACCTTCTCCATCCGGACCTTCAGCTTGCAGGCCGCGGCGGCCACCATCCGGGGCAGGAAGAAGCCCGGAGAGTCGTCGGCCACGACGAGGCAGGCGCGGCCGGCAAGTGCTTCGAGCAACCCCCTCCCCTTCCCCGGCGCAGGCTCCACATAGGGGTAGTAGAGGACTTGGGACCTCGCCAGTCGCCGCGCGTGCCCTGCCATGCCGTCGAGGACGAAGCGATGGAAGCGGTCAGAGGCCCAGGGATAGCCGGCGCGCAGAGGCTCGAGGATCACCAGCGGCCGGCCCAGCTCGCGGGAGCGGTGGGCGGCATGCTCCAGAGCGAAGTTCCATCCCAGCCGGCGGAAGGCGGTCATCCAGTACAGAACGTACTCGCCGTCGGGCCGGACGGGCGCCGCGTTGCAGGTTTGAAGGCGGATCTCGGGGATGGTTGTCACAGCCGCCTGAAAGGACCAAAAGGACTCAAAGGACCTAAAGGATCGAGCCGTCCTTGATGTCCTTTATGTCCTTTTGGTCCTTCCTAGTTCTCCCCCTCCGACTCCAACCCCAGACGCACCAGCAGGTTCTGGAGGATTCGCGCCGTGAGCCCCCAGATCTGGCGGTTGCCGATGTGGTACACGAGCAGCAGGCGCTCGACGCCGTTGATCTTGACCGGACGCTCCTCCACCAGCCGGGGATTCGTGAAGGCGGTCAGGGGGAGGCTGAAGACCTCGGCGATCTCCCGGTCGTTCAGGCGGGCCTCGTAGGGGAAGGGGATCGCTCCCACGCAGGGGATCACGCGGAAACCGGCCGGGGTCTCCCCCTCATCGAGCTCGCCCAGGGGAAGGACCCTCTTGGGATCGAGCCCGATCTCTTCCTGGGTTTCCCGGAGCGCCGCGGCCCAGGGGTCCTCCTTGAGCTCGCGGCCTCCTCCCGGAAAGGCGATCTGGCCGCGGTGGGTCGGCAGATCGTCCGTGCGCTTGGTGAGCACCGTCCAGAGCTCTCCGGCATCCACATAGAGCGGCACCAGCACCGCGGCCTGGCGCATGTCGCTCGCGGCCAGCCGCCGCGGCGGCGGCGAGGAGAGGCGGTTCCGAAGCTCCAGGATCCAACTGCTCATGGACGCATTTTTATCACTTTGAAGGCGATCGGCTCGAACGCCGCTCCCGGCAGATTGAAGCGGAGCGTGTAGAGGTGATGCGCTCCCCCGGTCCACCACATGGGATGGACGCGGCCGGAGCCGAGAGGCACCGGAAAGGTCACCGAGCCGTCCGCCCCGAGCTTCGTGGGCCGCACCTCCGAGCCATTCGCTTGTAGTTGCGTGGGCGCGTTGCGGTCGAACTCCAGCTCCAGGGATTCGAGCGGAGCGGGGCTGGCGATCACCAGCTCGCCCGTCTCCCCTCCAGCGATTCGGAAGTCGCTCCCGTTCGGCGCGAGCCAGACGTTCGGGCTCGTGGGCTTGATGCGGAGGCCTCCCTGGGAGATCCACGCTCCGGGAAGCTCGCGCTGCGTCGCCTCGTACGGTAGCCAGGCCTGGGTCCGCTCCATGACTGCGGGCAGAGGGAGCAGGAAGGGCGCGGCCAGGATGGCGAGGACGACCGCCCAGGCGGAGCGGACGGGCTTCGCGGCCAGGAACCAGAGCGCCGCATAGAGCGGCAGGAACAGGCGGTTGCCCTCGGCCCCGCCGAAACCCGCGAAGTCGTAGGGATGCGCCACCAGGAACCCGACCGCCGCCAGGGCCGCTCCGAGCCCCAGCGCCCAGCGGTCTCGCCGGGCCGCCAGCAGGACCAGGAGCACAGGCGGGAAGTACGGCAGGATTCCGACGTTCCTCCCTGCGAGGAAGTAGAGGGTGTTCCAGGCGAAGAGCCCGGGATGCGCTTCGAACGCCAGGCTCGGAGAGAGGAGCGGATCCCCGCCGGCCCCGGAATGGACGAGGAAGGCCAGGACGAGAGCCCCCGCCGCCCCGGTCAGAAGCCCTGCCCAGGCGGCGCGATTCTTCTTGACCACGACCGCGGGAAGCAGAAGGAAGAGGTAGAGCAGCCGGTACGCTCCCGGGATCGCAAGCAGCGCGCCGGCTGCAATCCAGCGGCCGAAGTCCCGCCAGGACCAGACCCGGTCCCCCTCGTACATCGAGGGCAGGACGGCCTCCTGCTGTCCTGTGTACACCAGGGCGAAGCCGGCGGCGGTGACGGCGAGCAGGAAGATGTCGGAGGTCGCCAGGAAGGCGTAATGGAAGGTCGCGGACGCGAAGACGAAGACCGCCACCCAGAGCGGCCTCTTCAGAGCCCAGGCGGCGAGAAGCGCTCCAGCGGCCAGGAGCAGAGCGTTCGCCACCCTCATCCCGCGCTGGGGCATGACCCGGACGAAGAGCGCAGCCGCCAGCGCATGGAAGAACGGGCGGCCGTAGACCTGGGTGTTGCCGCCGTCGCGGCTCTCCAGATCGATCCCCGGCGGGCGCGCTCCCCACAGCTCCCGGTAGCGGGCGAAGTCCTCGTCGGAGTAGCGGAGGTCGACGTCCCAGGCGAGGCTCGCGGCCTGGAGCCAATGGGTTGGCTCGTCACCGGCCTCGGGCGCCCGCGCGGCGCGGTTGCTCACCAGGGTCACACCGAGGACAGCGAGCAGCAGGGCAACCAGGACCGCCCAGGAGGCCTTCACAGGAGGCGCTCCCATCTCGGTCCGCCGAGCTTCGAAAGGCCCAGGCCGCCGAAGAGATGGGGCTCGATCCAGAGGTGGGCGTAGCCCGGCGGACGGCGGACCTCGGTCTCGAACTCCGCTTCCTCGCCGGGCTGCAGGTCTCGCGACAGGGGGAGCCAGGGACGGCCGGCGAGGAGATTCTGGGTCAGGCCCTCGTCCGTGAACAGCTTGATCACGAGCGCGACGCCTCCCGGCCCGCTCTCCCCGGCCACCCAGCGGGCGAAGCCGCAGTTCCGGAGCCGGATGCGGAGACGCCGCCGCTCCCCCTCGGGCCAGGGGAGCTCGGCGCCTTCGACCTCGAGCTCTCCATCGAGCTTGCCCCAGGCAAGGCTGCTCGGCGGCGGCACGTCCGGGAGCTTCTCTCCGGGCGGCGGCAGCTCGCGCCATTCGCGGCAGGCCTCCACGACCGCCTCCGCGGACCGGGCCGGATCGTGCCGGACGCGCACGTACTCCCGCGCCGCATCCCCCATGGTCCGCAGGCGCTCGGGGTTGGCCAGGAGATCCCGCAGCAGCGCGGCCAGCTCGCCCGGTTCTTCCTCTCCGCCGAGGGGAACACGGATCACGGCGTCATGCGGAAGGTCGGCGAATTGGGCGTAGTCAGAGACGATGGCCGGCCGGCCGGCGGCGAGCACGCGCAGCAGCGAGGCCGAGGTCTCCCCCGCCGTGGGATAGCGCAGGTTCAGGCACAGGTCCACGGCGGCGATGGCCGCCTCGAAGTCCTCGAAGGGGATGAAGCCCAGGACGTGAACCCGGTCGGCCACGCCGGCCCGCCGGGCCTCCTCTTCCAGCTCCAGGCCCTTGGAGGCCTCGCCCACGATCAGCAGGTGGGTGCGCTCCAGCCCCGGGTACGCCAGCGCCCGGATCGCCACCCCGGTGCGCTTGATGGGAGTCTGAAACCCGAACGAGCCGAGCACCGGCTGGTCCTCGGGCAGCCCGAAGCGGCGGCGCAGGAGGCGCCCGGCCTCCAGGTCGGCAGCCGGCGGCAAGGGGACTCCCATGGAGATCGCCCGCACCCGGATCTCCGGATCCTCCTCGCGAACCATCGCCGCGGCCCACTCGCTGTGGACCAATACGCCGCGCTGTCTGCGCAGCAGGTCGCGGTGGGCGGGCAACCCAAAGACGGGCGCGTCGCCATAGGCGTTCCAGCGCTTGGCCAGGGCCGCGGCCTCGCCGATCCAGCCGTGATCGCGGGTCAGGCGCTCCTTGTAGGGATAGAACTCGCCGCGGCCGAGGGTGACGTCCAGGAGCAGATGATGGAGGACCACGTCGTGAAGGGTGAGCACGCCCGGGATCTGCCGGGCCAGCTCCATCACCCCCTCGTGATAGCGGTTGTTGCCCATCTGGTAGAGAGGCAGCCGCCCATCCTTCCCGGTTTCGGAAGCGGATGCCATGGGCCAGGCCTGGACGATCTCGGGCGCGACCGGCTGGCCGGGAAGATGGATCAGCCGGATGTCGGCCAGGGCAGCCAGATGCGGCAGCAGGTCGAGGCTGTAATCCGCGATCCCCGAACGGACGGGAGGGAGGGGGGAGACGTAGTCGAGGCGCACTCTCAAACCTTTATGTAGGGGCGGGGCTTGCCCCCGCCCGGGAGGGGGTAAACCCCTCCCCTACATCACGGAAGGCCGGTTCTATCAGAGCCACTTAGAACGCCAGGTCGTCCTTCCCCGCCGCCGCCATCTGGCCCTTCAGGAAGGCCTCGATGAAGGGATCGACCCCGCCGTCGAGGACGCGGTTGGCGTCGCCCACCTCGGCTCCGGTGCGGTGGTCCTTGACCAGGCGGTAGGGGTGGAGGACGTAGCTGCGGATCTGGCTCCCCCAGGCGTTGTCCATCTTCTTGCCCTCGCGCTCGGCCTGCTCCTCGGCACGCTTCTGCATCTCCTGATCGTAGAGCCGCGACTTGAGGATCTTCATGGCCATCGCGCGGTTCTTGATCTGGCTGCGCTCGTTCTGGCAGGCCACCACGATGCCGCTCGGCATGTGGGTGATGCGCACCGCCGAATCGGTCTTGTTGACGTGCTGGCCGCCCGCGCCCGACGAGCGGTAGGTGTCGATCCTCAGGTCCTTGTCCAGCACCTCGATCTCGATGGTGTCGTCCACTTCCGGGTAGACGTCCACCGAGGCGAACGAGGTGTGGCGCCGGCCCTGGAAGTCGTAGGGGCTGATCCGCACCAGGCGGTGGACGCCGGCTTCGCTCTTCAGATATCCGTAGGCGTTCTCGCCGCGCACCGCGAAGGTGGCGCTCTTGATGCCCGCCTCCTCGCCGTCCTGGCGCTCCATCAGCTCCACCTGATAGTCGTGCTGCTCGCCCCAGCGCAGGTACATGCGCAGGAGCATCTCGGCCCAATCCTGCGATTCGGTGCCGCCGGCCCCGGGGTGGATGGCCAGGATGGCGTTCTTGTCGTCGTCCGGGCCGGAGAGCTTCAGCTCCAGCTCCAGGCGGTCGAGGTCAGTCGCCAAGCGGTCGAGGAAGCGAGCCAGCTCCTCGTCGGTCTCGCCTTCGGCCAGGAGCTCCCGCCAGGTGGCGAGCTCGTCGGCATCGGAGCGCAGCCGCTTCAGGGTCTCGAGACGCCGCTCCAGGCCGCGGCGCTGCTGCATGAGGGTGGAGTTGCGGGCAGGGTCGTCCCAGAACCCCGGCTCCTGCATCTGCCGGTCGATGTCCGACAGCTCTTTTTCTAAGCCGGTGTCCTCAAAGATACCCCCGGAGGTTCGAGAGCTGCTCCGAGAGGGTGTCGATGCGCTGCTGTGCGTCCGAGGCGATCATGTTCTCTTCTCCTTGCGAGCGAAATATAACGCAAATGCGATGGCCGAGACGATCGAGGCCAGGGCCGGCACCAGCGACGGGTGGCGCGCGTAGAAGGTGAGGTCCGACCGGCCCTGCACCCGGGCGCGGATCACGCCCTCGCGGAAGACGCCGAGCTCCCGCCAGACCGAGCCGTCCGGCCCGACGACCGCCGACACCCCCGTGATCGCGGCCCGCAGCAGGGGCCGGCGGTTCTCGGCGGCGCGGAAGCGGGCCGCCCGGTAGTGCTGCCAGGGAGCCCAGGTGTCGCCGTACCAGGCGTCGTTGGTGATCGTGACGAGGATCGTGGAGCCGCGGCGGGCCAGTTCGGCCACCTCGGCCGGGTAGACCACCTCGTAGCAGATGGCCATGCCCAGCTTCTCCTGTTCCCAGGGCAGCAGGGTCAACCCCGCCGCCGCCCGGAAGTCGCCGGCATTGCGCGCCAGCTTGTCCATCCAGGAGAAGAGCCCGCGGAACGGGATGTATTCCCCGAACGGCACCAGGTGCCGCTTGTCGTAGCGGTGCACGCTCCCCTGCGGCGACAGCAGGTAGGCCGAGTTGTAGAAGCTCTCCTCCACCGGATGGCTGGAGTTGAACAGCACCGTGCAGCCCTTCCCGACCAGCGCCTCCAGGTCGGCGCGCAGCATGGGATCCTGGGCGTAGGAGAAAGGCCACGTCGCGCTCTCCGGCCAGATCACCAGGGAGCCCGGCTGGCAGGCCTCGACCGAGGCGTCCACGACCTTGCGGTAGTTGCGGAGCACCGCCACCGCGTCGTACTCGGTGAGGTTCGCGATGTTCGGCTGGATCAGCCGCACCGGCACCCCCTCCTGTTCGATGACTCCTGCCGCCTGGTGCTCCTCGACCGCTTCGCGCACGCTCCAGCGGCCGGCCAGGGGAAGGAGGAGGAGAGGCACGGCCCAGGCCGCGGCGAGCGGCTCCCAGCGGCGGCGTTGCACGGCCGTAGCCGCTCCCGCATTGGCCAGCACCACCAGGAAGGAGATCCCATAGGGACCGATCCAGGCGGAGAGCGGCAGCGCTCCGGCCACGTCCACCCACGAATAGGCCGCCAGGTTCCAGGGAAAGCCGCCGAAGAGATAGGTGCGCAGCCATTCGAGCGCCACCCAGAGCGACGGCAGCACGAGCAGACGCGGTCCTGTACCCCAACGCCGCCAGATCTTGCCGCCCAGCCATCCGAACACCGCGTCGAAGCCGGCGAGATAGGCGGCGAGCAGGCCGGTGAGCGGCCAGGCGAGCGGCTGGGAGATGCCGCCGTAGGTGACCAGCGTGGGGACGATCCAGGAGAGCCCGGTCAGCCAGGCGACGAAGCCGAAGACGAAGGCCAGGCGGCCGGAGGCCCGCGTCGAGGAGAGCAGCAGGAGCAGCGGCGCGAGAGCCAGCCAGGGGGCGACGGTGTGCGGCTCACGGCCGAACTGGAGCGCCCAGAGCGCGCCGGCCCCCGCGGCGAGGAGCCACTTCACTCCGGTATTTACTCCGTCACCCAGGTGTCGAGCTTGTAGCCCTTGCGGACCTGCTCGGCGACCTTCTGCGCCTCGCCGCGTGAGCCGAAGGGGCCGATGCGCACGCGGTGCATGGTGCGGCCGCCCACCTGGACGGGCGAGAGGAAGGCCTTGTGCCCGCCGCCGAGCAGGCGGTCCCGCACCTTCTCCGCCTGATCGAGCTCTTCCGAGGAGAAGACCTGGATGACCACCTGGCCGGCCACGCGCGCCTCGGGAGTCGCCGCCGCCGCGGCGCGGGCCGGGGTTGGAGCGGGAGTCGGCGTGGCGGCCGCCGCGATCTCCTCCCCGTCCTCCTCTCCGGCGGCGTCACGGTCGCTGCCCCGCCTCCGGCGGCCTTCGGGAAGATCCGGATCGGGCTCCGTGACCTCGTCGGGCTCGCCGCCGAAGTCCTCGAGCAGGGTGGTGTCCTGGGCAGGCGCAGGGGTGGCGTCCGGAACCGCAGTTTCACCGGAGCCGGGCTTCTGCTCGTCCTCGAAGAACGCCAGCTCGTCCAAATCCTGCCCTTCCTGCGGCGCGGCCGGCGAGGGCGGGACGTCGCGGACGATCTGCTCCTGGGCGCGGGCCGAGCTTTCGCGGCCGATCCAGAGCCCCGAGAAGAAGGCGGACACCAGGCAGAGCAGGAGGATCACGAACGCGACGACCACCTGGCGGTTGGTCAGCGCGATCTCGTAGTAGCTGGGCTCGTGCGAATTCGTCAAAAACAGGCTCCCTACTTGCGCTCCCCGCGGTCGAGGAACGCGTTGACCAGGTCCATCGGCAGCGGGAAGACGATCGTCGAGTTCTTCTCCGCCGAGATCTCCGTCAGCGTCTGCAGGTAGCGGAGCTGCAGGGTGACCGCGTTCTTGGAAATGATCTCCGCGGCCTCGGCGAGCTTCACGGAGGCCTCGAGCTCGCCGGCCGCATGGATGATCTTAGCGCGCTTTTCGCGCTCCGCCTCGGCCTGCCGCGCCATCGCGCGCTGCATCTCCACCGGCAGGTCGACGTGCTTGAGCTCCACCATCGACACCTTGATGCCCCAAGGATCGGTCTGGTGATCGATGATCGACTGGAGCTGGTCGTTGAGCTTCTCGCGCTCCGACAGCAGCTCGTCCATGTCCGCCTGGCCGAGCACCGAGCGCAGCGTGGTCTGAGCGAGCTGGCTGGTGGCATAGAGGTAGTTCTCCACCTCGACGATCGCCCGCGCCGGATCGACCACGCGGAAGTAGACCACCGCGTTGACCTTCACCGACACGTTGTCCCGCGTGATGATGTCCTGCGGCGGCACGTCCAGCACCACCGTGCGCAGCGAAACCTTGATCATCTTTTCGAGCGGCCAGAAGATGAGCACGAGGCCGGGACCCTTGGGCTTCTGGGCCAGGCGGCCGAGCCAGAAGGTGACGGCGCGCTCGTACTCGTTGAGGACGTTCACCCAGCGCGAAAACAGAAATATGGCCAGGATGACGATCAGGCCGATGCCGTAGAGGCCTTCCATCGCAGATTCCTTTCTATGGGATCAGACGGCTGCATTCCGGCGGTGCGGACGCACCGCCAGGGTCAGGTTGCGGACGGCGACCACCTCGACGGGCTCGCCGGCCGACACGGGCTCCTCGGAGACCGCGTCCCAGATCTCGCCATGGACGAACACCTTGCCGCGCGGCGCGATCGCAGAGCGGGCGGTGCCGATCTCGTGGAGCAGCCCCTCCCTCCCGGTGCGGACCGGCACCTGCCGGGAGCGGATCGCCATGAACGTGAGGAAGCCCACGGTCGCGAGAGAAAACAGCGCCAGGCTCACGATCACCTCCAGGCTGACCCGCATCGCCGGCTCCGGCGTCTTGAACAGCATCAGCGCGCCGAGCACCAGCGCGACCGTGCCGCCGATCGCCAGCACGCCATGGCTCACGACCTTGATCTCCGCGATGTACAGGACCAGGGCCAGGAACAGCAGCGCCAGGCCGGCGTAGCTCACCGGCAGCACCGACAGCGCGAAGAAGGCGAGGATCAGGCA
>DASUNJ010000341.1:0-2993 GCA_036277235.1 Thermoanaerobaculia bacterium
CCCGCGCAGCCTGCAGGTTTCCCAGCGTCCGCATCCCCTTGACCTCCAGGGCACGGGCACCCAGGGCGCGGGCGGTTTGGAGCTGCTCTTCGGCGAGCGGGCCGGCGGCGGCGAGGTTCCCGGCCGCCACGTGGAGGTCGGCGAGGACGCCCTGGACCTCCGCGGCGCCGAGCCGGTCCCGCACCTCGCGCTTGGCAGCCAGGGCCTCCTCGAACCGCTGGCGGGCGGCCGGGAGGGCGCCCTGGCGCTGGAGGACGCCCGCCGAGCCCGCCAGGGCAGCGGCCGCAAAGCTCGAATCGCCCGTGCTCCGGAGGATCGCGAACGCCTGCTCATAGCGCTGCCGGGCCTGCGCGAGCCGGCCCTGCCGCGCCAGGGCCATGCCCAGCGCGCTCAACGCCCGGGCCTGATCGCGCCGATGGCCCGTGGCGCGGCTCATCTCCAGGGACTTCTCGAATGCCTTCTGCGCCTCCGCGAGGTCGCCCTGGGCCCAGAGCACCGCTCCGAGGAAGCTCAGGGTCCGCGCCTCCAGCACCCGGTCTCCGGCCTGGGCATAGAGGGAGAGTGCCAGGGCCAGCGACTCACGCGCCTGCCGCAGGTCGCCCTGGTAGTGGTAGATCACTCCGAGATTGCCCCGCTGTAGGGCGATCCCCGTCAGGTTGCCGAGCCGCTCCGCGATGCCGAGCGCCCTGCGATAGCTCGCCTCCGCGCCGTCGAGGTCGCCCTGCTCGCGCAGGGCGATGCCGATCAGGGTCAAGGCGTTGACGACCCCCATCTGATCCCCGGCTGCCTCGAAGCGCTCGATCGCCTGCCGGGTGAGAGCGAGCCCCTGCTCCGGGCGCCCCAGCCTCACCAGGGCCTCGCCCTGCTCGACGAGCGCCTGCGCCTGCACCAGGTCCGCCCCGGTCCTGCGGGCCTTCTCCACCGCCGCCGCCGCCGCCCGCTGCAGGGTCGCGAGGTCACCCAGGCGCTGGGCCGCGATCGCCTCCGCCAGGTCGATGCGCGGGTCCTCCCGCTCGGGCTCGGGCAGCCGGCGCAGCTCCGCGACCGTGGCGAGGGCCTCGGCGCCGCGGCCGGCTTCCGACAGCGCGGCGGCGAGCTGCAGGCCGTACTCCAGGTCGTCCGGATAGAAGGTCCAGAGGGAGCGGTAGACCTCGCTGGCCCGGTCCCACTCCCGGCTCGCGACGTGGAGACGCGCCTCGATGGCGAGGCGGTCGGTGCGGGGGAGGGACCGGGCGAGGCCGACGGCCCGGCGAGCTTCTTCCAGGGCGCGGGCGTCGTGGCCGAGCGCCGCCCAGGACTGGGAGAGCGAGGAGCGGATCACCGCGGAGGAGGGATCGGCGCGCACGGCCTGTTCGAGCAGATCGCGGGCGCCGGCGGCATCGAACGAGCGCAGCCGTCCCAGGCCCTCGGCATAGAGGCGCGCCGCCTGCGGGCTGGCCGGGAGGAGCGCCCGGACGGCGCGGACCTGCCGCGGCGGCAGCGCGGAGACGCCCATTGCGTCGCGCAGCCGCGCTCCGGCGCGCGATACGAGCTCGAACAGCTCCGGCTCGGTCCCCAGCTCGGCCAGGGAGGCCAGCGTCTCGCCGCCCGGCGCCCGCAGCACCCGCAGGTCCAGGCGGAGCCGGTCCCCACCTTTGCCCTCCAGCTTGAGATAGGAGCCCACCACGACCAGGTCGGAGCCCAGGACTTCATGAGCGCGCTCCAGGCCGGCCGCATCCAGGTCCCCGGCTTCGCCGGTCAGACGGGCCCTTGCCACGTTCTCGCCCGGGATCACCCGCAGCTCCTTCGCGGTCGCCAGCTCGGTGGTGAGCATCTCGGGGAGGGCCTGGGCCAGCCACTGCGCGTCGCTGCGGCCCGAGAGATTGCGAAAGCCGAGGACGGCCACGGAGACCCGGTGGCCGTTCGCGCCCGAAGCCTCCTCTCCCGGCACCCGGATACGGATGAGGATGAGCCCGGCCGCGAGCGTCGCCAGGATGAGCGCCGCGGAGAGCAGCGCGAACCGCCACAGGCGCCGGGGGACGCGCGCAGGCGCGGCCGGCTCCGGATCGGGGAGCGGCGGTAGCGCATTCGGAGCTTCCGGAACCTCAGGATCCTCTTCCTCAACCCGGGCCGCGAAGCTGTAGCCGACTCCCGGGACGGTGACCACGTAGCGCCGGTCGTGCGCCCGCTCGCCGAGGGCCTTGCGCAGAGTGGAGATGCTCTGGGTGAGATTGGCTTCGGTGACGACGGTGTCGGGCCAGACCTTGTGGAGCAGCTCGTCCTTGGGGATTACCTGGCCCGGCTTTTCGAGCAACGCGAGGAGGACTGAGAAGACCTTGGGCGTGAGGGGGACGGGCTCGCCGTCGCGCTGGAGGAGACGAGCGCCGGGATCGACCAGGAACTCGTCGAAGCGCAGGAGCCGCCGGGCTCCGTCTAGCCTTTCCATCCCGCGAAGTTGCCTCCCATGTCCAGGACCTGGCCCGCCCTGCGGGCGAGCAGCGCAAATCCACGCTCCTCCGCCTCCTTGTGGACTTCCAGCAGCGCGGTCAGTCCCGCTTCCTGCTCCCCGGCGGCCAGCAGGAGCTCGCCAAGGGCGAGCCGGGCCTGCAGAACGGCATTGACGTAGCCCGCGGCCTGCGCCTGCGGGATCTGTCGGCGCAGCTCGCGGATGCCTTCCCCGGGCTGGCCGCCGGCCGCCGCCACCCGCGCCAGGCGCGTGGCGACGAGCACCCGCATTTCGCGGTCCTCGCTCTGCTCGGCCCGGTCGCGGGCGCGCTCCGCGGCCTCCTGGGCGGCGGCCAGCCGTCCCTGGCGCAGCAGGGCCTCCGCGAGCAGCGACCTGCCCTGGGCCTCGTTGCCGGCCATCTCCCGCGACTCGTACCACTCGGAAGCCTGGCGGGCGAGACGGCCCGCGTCGTCGTAGCGGCCTTCGCTGATCGCCAGGCGCGTGAGGTCGAGGCGGAGGCCCATGGCCTCGGCTTCCTCGCCGGCCTGGAGGCGCAGGGCGAGCGCGC
>DASUNJ010000342.1:0-13114 GCA_036277235.1 Thermoanaerobaculia bacterium
TGACGCGGCTCATGATGCGCGCATAGAGTCGCAGTGAGAGCTCTATTTGTCGCAGGTAGAACTACCCGCTTTGCACGGAAGCCTTGTGGCCAAGTGGGATGTCCTCGAATTCCAGCACCGGGCGGTGTTGTTGCGACAAAAAGCCGCAAATCTGCGACTAATGTGGAGATACCGGCCTTGATCGAATCTTCTTGGCTACGTTTTGCTACGTAAGCGCGACATAATCGAGTTGATCGGCGACACGAAGCGGGTATTTGCTGCATGCTGCGCCATTTAGGAGACAAGTCAGAGGTTGTCGGCTGGTTGTCCGTTGTCATTGCGCCATTAAAGCCTCGGCCGAAGCTCGGAAGCCTGTCGTTGCGGGAAGTTGCCGAGGGAAAGTCGCAATCCCTCCTTTCCTTGCGACATGATGCGCGTCTGTCGAGCCGCGGAAGGGGTTGTTTGCGACGCTTCGCGCGCTCTCTGCTACAGAGAGAACTCGACAGAGGCCGTCGATTTGCTCCACGATTTGCTCCAAAGACCGGGTCCATGGAAGGATTCAACGAAATGAGCGGTCAAGATTCATCGAGGGGCCTTTCGCGCCGCGTCGTGGTGATCGAGGACAACGTGGATGCCGCGGAGAGTCTGCAGCTCCTCCTGGAGATCTGGGGGCATCAGGTCGAGATCGTCCACGACGGCGTGGCCGGCCTGGAGGTGGTTCCGAGGTTCGAGCCCGACTTCGTGCTCTGCGACATCGGCCTGCCCGGCGGGATGGACGGCTACGAGGTGGCCCGCCGGCTGCGCTCGGCCGGGAGCACTGCGCGGCTCGTCGCCCTGACCGGCTACGGGCAGCTGGAAGACCAGCAGCGCGCCCTCGACGCGGGGTTCGACCTGCACCTGACCAAGCCGGTCGAGCCCGCCGCCCTCCAGAAGCTCCTCGCCGTTTGATCCCATCCCCCCTCTCGGCGAGGGCTTACAATCCCGCACCATGGAGCTGATCTCCACCCATATTGGCGCCGATTTCGACGCCTTCGCGGCGATGGTCGCGGCGGCGCGGCTCCATCCCGAGGCGAGGATGTTCTTCCCCGGCTCGCGGGAGGAGTCGCTGCGCCGGATGCTGGAGAGCGGCCTCGTGGAGCTGTCCGAGCTGCGGCACAAGGAGGTCGATCCCGCCGCCCTGACGCGCGTGATCCTCTGCGACGCCCGGCAGAAGGAGCGCATCGGCGTAGTGGCCGAGTGGCTGGAGCAGTACCCGGAGATCGAGGTCTGGGCCTACGACCACCACCCCGACACCGAGTCGGACGTCGAGGTCCGCGGCGGGATCATAGACCCGGGCGTGGGTTCCACGTCCACGATCCTGGTGGAGGAGCTGCGGCGCCGGGGCCTGCCGTGCAACGCGCCGGAAGCCGACCTGCTCCTCCTCGGGATCTACGAGGACACCGGCTCGCTCACCTACGCCACCACCAGCGCGCGGGATTTCGAGGCCGCGGTCTGGCTCCTCTCCCAGGGGGGCGACCTGGCGACCGTGCGGCGTTTCGTCTCCCGGCCGCTCGATCCCGAGCGCCTGGAAATCCTCCACCGGATGACCCAGCGCCTGGAGGTCCATCGCATCCACGGCCATCGGATCGGCATCGTGGAGGTGGATCTCGAGACCTACGTCGAGGAGCTGGCGCCGCTCGTTTCGCGCTGCCTGGAGGTGTTCGAGCTACCGGCGCTCTTCGCGCTCTTCGGCGAGGGGACCGAGGGGGACCGGGTCACCCTGATCGCCCGCGGCGACCTGGACGGGTTCGACCTCGGCGACTTCCTGGCCGTTTTCGGAGGAGGGGGCCACGCGACGGCGGCGTCGGCGCGCATCAAGGGAGCCACGATCCTGGAGATCCGCGAGCGGCTCCTCCAGGAGCTGAGCAGGGCGCTGCCGCCGGCGGCCCTCACCCGCGACCTCATGATCTCTTCCTATGTCGAGATCCCGGCCGGGACCTCCGTCGAGGAGGCCAAGGCCCTGCTCAACACGCGCCGGGTGAACGCCACCCCGGTGGTCGGACCCGAGGACAGGGTGATCGGGATCGTCTCGCGCCAGATCCTCGACGCGGCTCTCCAACACGGGCTCGGAGCGCGGCCGGTTTCGACGGTCATGACCCGTGAGATGGAGTGGATCGATCCCGAAGCGCCGGCCGAGACGGTGGGGGAGCGGATGCTCGCGCGGCATCCGCGGTTCGTGCTGGTGGGAGATCCTTCCTTTGGAAAGCCGCTGGGGCTGATCACTCGCATGCAGGTGCTCCGGCATCTCCATGGCCGGTTGTCGGATTTCGAGCGGCGGTTCGACCGCCGCACCGAGCAGCTCCGGGAGAAGAAGGAGAAGATCGCGGAACTTGTGGAGGAGCGGTTGCCCGAGCTCCTGCTCAGGTACATTGGAAGGATCGCGGCGGTTTCGCAGCGGCACGGCATCCCGGTCTACCTGGTGGGCGGCTTCGTGCGCGACCTGCTGCTCGACCGGGAGAACCGCGACCTCGACCTCGTGGTGGAGGGGGACGGGCTCGGCTTCGCCGCGCTTCTGGCCGAGGAGCTGGGCGGCCGGGTGCGGACGCATCCCGTCTTCCTGACGGCCGTGGTGGTGGACCCCGAGGGTTTCCATATCGACATCGCCACGGCGCGGAGCGAGTTCTACCGCGCGCCCGCGGCTCTGCCCGAGGTGCAGACCTCGGCCCTGCGCCAGGACCTGTACCGGCGCGACTTCACGATCAACACCCTGGCGATCCGGCTCGGCCCGGGGACGGTGCCCGAGCTGATCGACTACTTCGGCGGCCGGCACGACCTCAAGGAGAAGACGCTGCGGGTGTTGCACAGCCTCTCCTTCATCGATGACCCCACCCGCGTGCTGCGCGCGGTCCGGCTGGAGCTACGGCTCGGCTTCCACATATCCTCCGAGACGCTGCGGCTGGTCGAGGTGGCACTGGACGAAGGGATCTTCGATCACCTCTCCGGCTCCCGCCTGCGGGACGAGCTCGTGATGCTGCTCGACGATCCGGCCCTTGCCCTGAGAGGAATCGAGCGCCTGGCCGAGCTGGACCTGCTGCGCGTGCTCCACCCGGGGATTTCATGGGGAGACGACTCCCGCGAGCGGTTGCGCGGCGCGCGGGCGGCCTGGGACTGGTACCATCTGGAAGGGCTCACTGATCCTCCCGTGCGGGTCTGGCGCCTGCACCTGATGGCGCTCTCCGGCGATCTGGGGGAACCGGAGCTGGAGCGGCTCGCCGACCGCTTGATGCTGGCCGGCGAGGACCGGCGGCTTCTGGTTTCCTACCCGGGCCGCCTGGAGCGGGCACGGAAAGCGCTCGAAGCTCCGGACCTCCTCCCGCACCAGGCGCTGGAGGCCCTCGGGCCGCTCCAGGGAGAGGAGCTGCTGTTGTTGATGTCTGATGAGACCGAAGCCGTGCGGACGTGGGTGCGCCGTCATCTGAGCGAGCTGCGCCCGTTCGAGCTGAAGATCCGGGGCGCCGATCTGGTGGCCGCGGGCGTACCGCCGGGTCCGCGCATCGGCGAGGCCCTGAAGGCCACGAAGAGGGCGCGGCTGGACGGCCGGATCGAAGCCGGGGAAGAGCTCGGGCACGCTCTTGAGGAGATTTGATGAACCCCTCACCCCCGACCCCTCTCCCATCGCACTCCCGTCCCCCGGGAGAGGGGCGCCCCCTCCCTGTCGCCTTGCGGGTTCCCCCCTCTCCCGGTCGGGTGGGTGTGCAAGGGCCGGCCGCAGGCCGGTGTGGGGTTAGGGGGGTGAGGGGCTGTTTCCTGCTGCTGCTCTTCGCGCTGCCTCTTGCGGCGAGGGAGTCGGACCGCACCGTGGAGGTCCTCCGCTACGGCTGCGCCAACGAGGTGGGTCACCGCGAGATCACGCTGTTCCGCAACGGCACGGTGCGCCTGTTCGACGGTCCTCCGGGTGAGGAGCTGATGGGCCTCGCGGAGCTTTCCCCCGAAGAGCTGACCGGAGCGCTGAACCGCCTGCTGGGAGAGGACCTCTCCGAAGCGCGGAACCTGCACAAGGGGATCGATGGCCCCTTCATCGAGCAGTGCGAGCTTCACCTCCTGCTCCCGGACCGCAAGCCGGAGGTCTACCGCTTCGGCCGCTATGACGCTCTCCCCCTGAACCTTTCCCGCGTGCTCCGCGTGGCGGAGGACCTCGCCGCGGAGGTCGACGACCTGAAGGGCGTCGAGGAGCTACCGGTGAATTACGTGCCGCGGGAGTACGACGTGCTCAAGCGGCGGGACGGCCAGCGCTACAAGATCATGCGCTTCACGGCGGACAACAACGGAGTGGAGCTGCAGGGGATCGACCAGCCGCTCTTCATCATCGTCCTGCGCGAGGAGATGAGGAAGGAGTTCGTGGCCCTCCTGTCGAGGGAGAAGTGAAGCCGGGGGTACGGGTCACGGGCGGCGCCTTCCGCGGGCGCGGCCTCGCCGTGCCGCCCGGAGCGCGTCCCACCGAAGGCCGGGTCCGCGAGGCCCTCTTCTCGATCTGGAGCGACCGCATCGAAAACGCCCGCGTCCTCGACCTCTTCGCCGGCAGCGGAGTGGTGGGGCTGGAGGCCGTGGGCCGCGGCGCGCTCTCGGCCCTTGCCGTGGACGACAACCTGCAAACGATCAAGATCCTGGAAGCGAACGCCGCTCTGCTCAAAGACAAGGGGATCAAGGTCCGCCGCCTCACCCTCCCCGCCGGGCTTGCACGGCTTACCGGCCCGTTCGACCTGGTCTTCGCCGACCCGCCCTACGCCTTTGAGCCCTACCAAGAGCTGCTCGCCGGCGTGGCTCCGCTCCTCGCGCAGGATGGGGAGATGGTGGTCGAGCACTCCTCCCGGCGGGAGCTGCCGCTCGAAGCGGGTCCGTTGGTGCGGGTGGACGTGCGGCGGTACGGGGAAAGCTCGCTGTCTTTCTACCGGGCTGTCAGCAGGGCTTGACGCAGCGAACGGCGACGTTCTTCGAGAGCGGCGTCGGAGGGGGGAGAGCATCGAATGAAAGAGGCATCAATCACCTCGGTATGCCCTTTGCAAACTCAAGCAACAGGGAGGTGCCTTTGCTATGAGCCGGACCGCAAGAGGAATCGCAACGGTCGCCGATGAGACCGACGGTGGAACCATCCAAGGTGTAATCAGTCTGCACGGCGTGCGCTATCAGGTGAAGGACGTTGCGCGGGCTGTCACCTTCTACACGAAGCATCTCGGGTTCGAGCTTCAACATCAACAGCTCCCGGCGTTCGCCAACGTCTCCCTCGGAGATTTCAGCCTGCTGCTCAGCGGACCGGGGGCATCAGGATCCCGTCCAATGCCCGATGGTGTCTCCCAGGAGCCCGGCGGATGGAATCGGGTCGTGCTCCGCGTGACCGATCTCCCTGCGCAGATCGAGGCACTCAAGACGGCCGGTTTGAGATTTCGCAACGAGATGGAGATTGGTCCAGGCGGTCGACAGATTCAGATCGAGGATCCGGACGGCAACCCGGTCGAGCTCTTCGAACCGGCTCGCTAGGGTCGCGTTGGCCATCGAGCTGACGCCGTGGAGAACCTGTCCAGCCTCCTCTGACGCTCACTCCGGAGGCCGGACCCAGCGCACGGTGAACGGCCCGACCCGCTCCGGCGAGCGCTCCATCGCGAAGGAATCGAGCGTGTCCACCACCTTGGGGTGGTCGTAGCCCATCCTTTTCAGGAACTTCCAGGGAGGGCGGCTGGGGGAGACGTCGACGATGTCCACGACCGCGACGGAGCGGCCCTTGCGCAGCGTGTCGAGAATGGTGGCGGAGAGGTTCTTCATCCCCTCCTCAGGCGGGAAGCGGACCGAATAGTTGGTCATCGAGACCACGGGCGCGACCGGCTTCAGCACGAGCAGCACCTCCATCTCGTCGAAGCCCGGGAAGACGATGAGGCCCGCCTCTCCGAGCTTCTTCTCGACTGTCGCGAGCCTCTCTTGCCGTGGATAAAAAACCCGGCGATAGCCCACATCCACCACGTTCCAGAGCAGCGCAATCATTCCGATCACGACCGCCTTGCCGCGCAAGCGGGCGCCGAGCGCGCCGAATGCCACCGCGAGCTGCACGTAGAACTGGTCGTCCGAATTGTTCCAGTAGATCCCAAAGGCGAGCACGGCCGTGGCCCAGATGCCGGCCAGCAGGAGCGCGGACCGGCCGCGCGCGAAGAGGAGCGCGCAGCAGGCGGCGAGAAAAGCGGCGGCGCGGAGAGAGGCCGTCAGGTCCATCTGATCCCGGAAAGCGGCGACCAGCGGAGCCAGGTCCACGAGCGCGCAGGCAGACCCATACAGGGCCCGGGCGGTCGACACGAAGAGGTCGGTCATTCCATATGCCGCCTCGACCTGGGATGGAGCGTTGCCGCCGCTGTATCGGGTCATCCAGTCGAGGAAGCCATGGGGCGTGTCGGAGGCCATCCAGGCTGCCGCAAAGGCCGGCACGGTCGCCAGGGTCCCGAGCAGCACTCCGGCGGCGTGCTTCGGCCTTTTCCACAGCGCGAGGGCCAGCACCGGACCCAGCAGGAGGTTCTCGATGAAGAACGCCGCGGCCAGGGTCACCGAGGCTCCCGCCGCCAGAGACCGGGAGAACGACGGCCGTTCCAGATACCGCAGGATGAGCCAGGCCACGCCGACCACCGCGGGCATCTGGACCATGTAGGCTTCATCCATCACCCAGAGCCTGGCGAAGGCGGAGCTGAACGCCAGCCAGGCGGTCGCATGGTTCGCGGCGAGACGGCTTGAAGCCAGACGGCTCGCGACTCCGAAGCGGAAGAGGCCGGCGGCGAGCGATCCCGCCAGGATGCTGAGCCGCCGCAAGTGATCGACCGCCTCCTCGCGGGAGCTGCTATCCGCGAGGCTCATCCACCAGGCGCCGACCGGCTCGACCAGGAGATGGTTGGGATTCCAGAGGGAGAAGCCGGCGGAGAGGTTGCGGCTCTGGCCGACGCCGTCCGGCGAGACGTGACCGATCGGGAGGAGAAGGAGGACGAGCGCGGAGAGGAAGGACCAACAGAGCGCGTCGCGCCAATCGGGAGATAACGGGGGGCTCATTCCCGGAGGAAGAACGCCAGCTCCTCCAGGAAGATCCGGAGGTCCACGTTCTTGAGCAGCGTATCGGGCCGGCGCTTCACGCGGACGGGGGCGAAATTGAGCACCCCTTTCACCCCGGCGTCGGCCAGGGCCTCGTAGTTCTCCTGCGCAGCCTCGGCGGGGACGGCCAGGACGCCGATCTCCGCGCCGGTCTCGCGCACGACTTCGGTCAGCTCCGAGGCGTGGCGGATCAGGAAGCCCGCGATCTCCCGCCCGACCTTGGCCGGGTCCGTATCCACGCCGGCCACCACCCGGAAGGCGCCATAGTTGAAGCCGAGGTACTGCGCGAGCGCGGTGCCCAGGTTCCCCATGCCGACGATGACCATGGTGTGCTGGCGGTCGAGGCCGAGCAGCGAGTTCAGGTGGTCCGCCAGCTCCTCGACCTCGTAGCCGACGCCGCGGATGCCGAACTCCCCGAACTGTGCGAGGTCCTTGCGGATCTGGGTGGCGGAGAGGTGGTAGCGCTGCGCCAGCTCCTGCGAGGAGACGCGCTTGATCCCCATCTCCTGCAGGTGACGGAGGCAGCGCAGGTAGAAGGACAGGCGATTGAGGGTGAGCGGAGAGACCTCCTCCGCCAGCCCCATCACCTCGCGGTTGCTTCGAGAAGCCACTGCACCAGTTCCCAGGGCCAGATGCCGAGCACCAGCGTGCCCAGGGCCGCCACCACCGCCGCGGTCCGGCCCCAGACGTCGAGGAGAAGTCCCTCGGGCTGACGCTCTTCTGCCTTCATGTAGAGGTAGTAGACCACCCGCAGGTAGTAGAAGACGCCGACCAGGCTGGCCAGCACGCCGAGCACGGCGAGACCCACGAGTCCGTCGCCCACCGCGTTCAGGAAGACGAGGTACTTGCCGAAGAAGCCCACCGTGGGCGGGATGCCGCCCAGCGACAGCATGCAGATCGCCAAGCAGGCGGAGAGCAGCGGGTAGCGGTAGCCGTGGCCGGCGATATCGGAGATCAGGTGCTGCTCGCCCGGACGGTCGTAGAGCATGGCCACCACTGTGAACGCGCCCGCGTTCATCAGCACGTAGGCCAGCAGATAGACAATCACCGGCATGAGCGAGCCGCGGTCCATGACCACCAGCGCGAGCAGCAGGTAGCCCATGTGCGCGATGCCGGAGTAGGCGAGCATCCTCTTGACGTCGCGCTGCGCCAGGGCCAGGAGGTTTCCGACCAGCATCGAGAGCACCGCGAGCGCCGCGATCACGACCGTCCACTTCTCGATCGCCTCGGCCACTCCGCCGCTGACCACCGCGTCGAGCAGGCGGTAGAGCACCAGCGCGCTCGCCACCTTCGGCGCCACCGAGAGGAACGCCACGAACGGCGTGGGCGCGCCCTGGTAGGTGTCCGGCGACCAGGCGTGGAACGGCACAATGCTCATCTTGAACGCAAAGCCCGCGACCAGCAGCAGCAACCCGAGGCTGGCGCCGACCGGGATGCCCTCGGCGCCGGCCAGCTTCGGGCCGATCTCCGCCAGGCGCGTGCTGCCGGTGGCGCCGTAGAGCATGGCGATGCCATAGAGCACGAAGGAGCTCACGAAGGCGCCCATCAGGAAGTACTTGATCGCCGCCTCGCTCGCGATCGCGATACGGCGGTGGAACGCCGCCAGCGTGTAGAGGCAGAAGGAGAACAGCTCCAGCGACAGGAAGATCGTCAGCAACTCGGTGCCGCGGAGCATCAGCAGCAGGCCGGCCGCGCACCAGAGCAGCAGGGCGTGGTACTCGCCCGCGAGAATGCCCTCGCGCCGCAGATAACCTTGCGAAGCGAGCAGGCAGAGGCCGGTCGCGAGCAGGATCACCAGCGACAGCGCGTAGGTGGCCCCGCTCGTTTCCAGCAGCCCGCCCCAGGTGAGGAACGAAGGACCGGGAACGCCGCGCCAAGCCTCGAATGCGCCCCAGGCCGCGACCGCTACCGAGATCACGGCGAGCAGCGTGAACGAGCGGCGCAGCTTGGGAGCGATGGCGTCGAGCAGCAGGATCACGATCCCCGCGCCGCAGAGGATCATCTCGGGTAGCAGGCTGATCAGGTCGGCGCGGGTCATCGTCCGGTCTCCGAAATCATTGCAGTAGGCCGGAGGGTTGCCTGAGCGACCTCGGGCCGCTCAAGGCCCGCGTTGAATTCGGTCAGCGTCCTGGCCAGGGCCTCGCGGCTCGGCTTCAAAAAGGTTTCGGGCGCCACGCCGATCCAGAGCATGAACACGCACAGAGGCACCAGCGCCGCAACTTCGCGGAACGAAAGATCGCGCAGCTCGCGGTTCTCGTCCTTGGTGATCGGACCCCAGATCGTGAGCTGGATCATCTTGAGCAGGTAGATGGCCGCGAGTACCACTCCGAACGTCGCCACCACCGCGGGCCAGCCCAGCGAGCGGAAGACGCCGGTCAGGATCAGGAACTCGCCCACGAACCCGTTGAGCGCCGGCAGGCCGACGGACGCGAGGCTGGCGAAGATCAGGAAGAAAGCGAAGAGCGGCACCACCTTGGCGAGCCCGCCGAACTCCGAGAACTTCTTCGTGTGCCGGCGGTCGTAGAGCATGCCCACGAGGAGGAAGAGCGCGCCCGTCGAGAGGCCGTGGTTGACCATCTGGAGGAGCGCTCCCTCCCATGCAACCTGGTCGATCGCCAGGAGCCCAAGCATCACGAAGCCGAGGTGGGCGATGGAGGAGTAGGCCACGAGCTTCTTCATGTCGTCCTGCACCCAGGCGACGAGCGCGCCGTAGAGGATGCCGATGAGCGCGAGCCACACCAGGAGCGGCTGCGCCACTTCCGTGGCCTTGGGGAAGAGCGGCAGCGCGAAGCGCAGGAAGCCGTAGGTGCCGAGCTTGAGCAGGATGCCCGCCAGGATCACCGAGCCGCCCGTGGGCGCCTCCACGTGCGCATCCGGCAGCCAGGTGTGGACCGGGAACATCGGCACCTTGATCGCAAAGGTCAGGGCGAAAGCCGCGAACAGCCAGACCTGCTGGTGCACCGGGAAGTCCAGCCGCAGCATGTCCTCGTACGCGAAGCTCCAGACGCCGCCGTTGAGGCGCTGGAAGGTCCAGGCCATCCAGAGGATGCCGACCAGCATCAGCAGGCTTCCGGCCATGGTGAAGAGGAAGAACTTGACCGCCGCGTAGATCCGCCGCTCGCCGCCCCAGATCCCGATGATCAGGTACATCGGGACGAGCATGACCTCCCAGAAAATATAGAAAAGGAATAGATCCCAGGCGAGCAGCGTGCCGAGCACCCCGGTAGTGAGGAGCAGCATCGACGCGCCGAACGCCGGCCAGTGGCGCTCGATCCCTTTCCACGAGCCGAGGAGCACGATCGGCACCAGGAAAATGCCGAGCATTACCAGTGGCATGGAAATTCCGTCCATCACCAGCTCATAGCGGATGCCGTAGCCCTCGATCCAGGTGTAGCGGCCTTCGCCCACGCGCGGGAACGTGCCGTCCGCTCCCAGGTGCGTGAACAGGTACAGCACGGCGAAGACGAGCTCGATCAGGGAGACGGCCAGGGTGTAGACCTTGACGGCATTCGTCGCTCTACGCGGAAAGAAGAGCAGCGGCAGGCAGGCGATCGCCGGGAAGAAGACGAGCCGCGTCAGCGTATTGCCGAGGAGCAGTTGGAGGATCGTTTCCATGTCGGTCCGATCAGATGAGGAGCCAGGCGAACAGGGCGATCACGCCCAGGAAGAAGTAGAGCGCGTAGTTGCGGACGTTGCCCGTGGTGCTCAGCCGTCCGACCTCGCCGGTCAGCTCGGTGAGCCAGGCGCCTCCCTTGATCGAGCCGTCGATGACCAGGTTGTCGAACACTTTCCAGAAGAAGGTCGAGAGCGCGGCCAGCGGCCGGACGATCAGACGGTCGTAGATCTCGTCGACGTAGTACTTGTTGACCAGCAGGCGGTGGATCGCTGGGAATCGGTCGGCCCAGGCCTGGCCGCGTTCCAGCGCGTCGGCGGGCTGGTAGATGGAGCGGGCGTACCACAATCCCCCTGCGGCGATAGCCGTGGTGAGGAGGACCAGCACCCACTCCAGCCCGGTTCCCAGCCCGTGCTCGGCCGCTTCCTGGACAGGCTTCACGACCGGCTCCAGGTAGTGATGGAACCAGTTGTGGCCGCCGAACAGCTCGGGGATGCCCAGCCAGCCCGCGGTGACCGCGCCGACCGCCAGGATCCAGAGCGGCACGGTCATCACCGCCGGGGATTCGTGCAGATGGTGCTCCTGCTCGTGCGTTCCCCGGAATTTTCCGTGGAAGGTCATGTAGAAAGCGCGGGCCATGTAGAAAGCGGTCATTCCGGCAGTGATCAGTCCGACGAGCCAGAGCAGCCAATGCCCGGGAAATTCGCTCGAGGCCGCGGCGTGCAGGATCTCGTCCTTGCTGAAGAATCCGGCGAGCGGCGGGATGCCCGCGATGGCGAGCGTGCCGATCCAGAACGTCCGGCGGGTGTGCGGCAGGTGCGGACCGAGCCCGCCCATCTTCCGCATGTCCTGCTCGCCGCCCATGGCATGGATCACCGATCCCGAGCCGAGGAAGAGCAGCGCCTTGAAGAACGCGTGCGTCATCACGTGGAAGATCGCCGCGGTGTAAGCCATGAGGCCCGCGGCCAGGAACATGTAGCCGGGCTGTGAGACGGTGGAGTAGGCCAGGACCTTCTTGATGTCGGTCTGCGCCAGGCCGATGGTGGCCGCGAAGATCGCGGTCAGCGCGCCGATCACCGCCACCAGCAGCGAGATCCCGGGCGCGTGCTGATAGATCACGTTCGAGCGCGCCACCATGTAGACGCCGGCCGTGACCATCGTGGCCGCGTGGATCAGGGCGGAAACCGGCGTGGGGCCGGCCATGGCGTCCGGCAGCCAGACGTAGAGCGGGATCTGCGCGCTCTTGCCCGTGGCACCGATGAAGAAGCAGAGCGCCACGAAGCCGGCCAGGGTCAGGCCCAGGAGGTAGGGCTCGCCGAGCGGAGCGGGGTTGGCCTGCATGGCGCCGAACAGCTCGGTGTAATTGAGCGTTCCGAACATGGCGATCAGGGCGAACATGCCGACCAGGAACGCAAAGTCGCCGATGCGGTTGACGATGAACGCCTTCTTGCCCGCGGCCGGCGGCACCGCCTCTTCGAAATAGAAGCCGATCAGCAGGTAGGAGCAGAGCCCGACCCCTTCCCAGCCCACGAACATCACCAGGTAGTTGTTGCCCAGGATCAGCGTCAGCATCGCCCACATGAAAAGGTTCAGGTAGGCGAAGTACCGGCGGTAGCCCGGGTCGTGGCCCATGTAGCCGGCCGAGTAGACATGGATCAGGAAACCGACGAAGGTGACCACGAACAGCATGACCGCTGACAGCGGATCGAGAAGGAAGCCCACGTCGATCTTGAGCGATCCGGCCGTCCAGGCGTAGAGCGACTGCTCGAACCTGCCGTCGAGCTCCAGCAGGCAAAGAAGCGCAAGGATCAGCGAGAGCAGCGGTCCACCCAAGCCAAGGGCGGTGACCAGAGCCTTGGAAGGACGGCGTCCCAGCAGGCCGTTCAAGGCCGCGCTGGCCAGCGGAAGAAGCGGGATCAGCCAGAGGTATTCGAGCATTCTTCCCTTACCAGCGCATCAGGTTGATGCGGTTGATGTCGATGGTGCGCCGCTGGCGGTAGACGGCGATGAACAGGGCGAGCCCGATCGCTGCCTCGGCGGCGGCCACCGCCATGACGAAGAACACGATGACCTGACCGGTGTGGTCTCCCCACTGCCGCGCGTAGGCGATCAGGGCCAGGTTGCCGGCGTTCAGCATCAGCTCGATCGAAAGGAAGATGCTGATGCCGTTGCGCCGGGTCAGCGCGCCGGCCGAACCGATCGCGAAGAGCACCGCGGAGAGCACGAGGTACCAGGAAACGGGGACGCTCAAGGCTCAATGTCCTCCACGGGTTCCATGGGTTTCTCCGGCCGCGGCGGCTTGCGCGCGACGACCGTGGCGCCGATCACGGCCACGAGGAGCAGCATGCCCACGATCTCGAACGGCAGCAGGAAGTCGCCGAACATCTCGCGCGCCAGCCCCTTCATGGAGACCAGCTCCTCGGTGAT
>DASUNJ010000343.1:0-3352 GCA_036277235.1 Thermoanaerobaculia bacterium
CGTCGATGCGTCGAAGGAGAGCGGCGCGTACTGCAGGAAGACCTCGCCGGCGCTCAGCCGGGCGTAGTTGGCGTCCAGGACCAGACGCGCCACGGCGCGGTGGGTCACCGCCACGCCCTTGGGCCGTCCGGTCGAGCCGGAGGTGAACATCACGTAGGCCAGGTTGTCGGCCGTCACAAACATGGGAGTTCCGCTCTCCGCCCCCTCCTCCTCAAGCCGGTCGACCAGCACGAACCGCTCGACGCCTGGCAGCTCGGGCAGGCGGTCCGCCGTCTCCGCGCCGGTGAGCACCAGGCGCAGACCGGCGTCCTCAGCCATCTGCCGCAGGCGCTCGGCGGGATAGGAGGGGGCGAGAGGCACATAAGCGCCGCCGGCCGCGAGGATCGCCAGGACCGCCGTCACCATGCTGGCCGAGCGCTCCAGACAAAGGCCGACCGCCACCTCCGGGCCGACGCCGAGGACGTGGAGGCGGCGGGCGAGCCGGCCGGCCCGCGCGTGCAGCTCCCCGTACGTCAGGTCGCCGCCGGCCGCGGAGACGGCGACCGCCTCCGGGCGCCGCCGCGCCTGCTCCGCGAACAGGTGATGGAGGCAGCGCGCGGGGTCCGGACCCGCCGTGTCGTTCCAGCCGACGAGGAGCTGGTGACGCTCGGCCTCGCCGAGCAGCGGCAGCTCCGAGAGCCTCTGCTCCGGCCGGGCGGCGACGCCCTCCAGCAGCCCGCGGAAGTGCTCGAGGAGACGGACGATGGTGAGGGCGTCGAACAGCTCCGAGCGGTATTCGAGAGCCCCCCGGACGCCGCTTTCGCCGTCGCCCAGCGACAGGACAAGGTCGAACTTCGCGGGCCCGCCCTCCGAGCTCAGCGGGCTCGGGCTCATCGTCAGGCCGGGCAGGGAGAACGACTCCTCGCGCTGCGCCGCCTGCAGGGAGAACATCACCTGGAACAGCGGATTGGCGGCCAGGGCCCGCTCCGGCCGCAGCTCCTCCACGAGGCGCTCGAAAGGGAGGTCCTGGTGGGCGTAGGCGCCCACCGTGGCACGCCGCACCCTGCCCAGCAGCTCGCCCCAGGCCGGGTCTCCGGACAGATCGGTACGCAGGGCCAGGGTGTTGACGAAGAAGCCGATCAGCCCCTCGATCTCGGTCCGGTTGCGGTTGGCGATCGGGATCCCGAGGACGACGTCCTCCTGACCCGAGAGGCGGGCGAGGAGGGCGTTCCAGGCCGCGAACAGAACCATGAACAGGGTCGCCCCCTCGGCCTGGGCCAAGGCGCGCAAGGCGTCGGCCGGCCCCTTCGGCAACGCGAACGGGCAGCGCGCGCCGTGCGACGTGCGCACCTCGGAACGGGGGCGGTCCGTGGGCAGGTCGAGGGTGTCGGGAGCGCCGGCGAAGTGCTGCTTCCACCAGGCGAGCTGGCCGGCCAGCACCTCGCCGTCGAGCTGCCCGCGCTGCCAGAGCGCGAAGTCCGCGTACTGGATCGGCAGCTCGGGCAACGGCGACGGGCGGCCGGCGAGAAAAGCTTCGTAGAGCAGCCCCATCTCGCGGAAGAGGAGCCCGGTCGACCAGCCGTCGCTGATCACGTGGTGCATGGTGGAGCCAGCGACGTGCTCCCCGTCCTCGAGCCGCAGCAGGTTGAGGCGCAGCAGCGGCCCGCGTGCGAGATCGAAGGGCCGCCGTCCTTCACGATCGATCAGGCTCCGCGCCTCGGCCAGTCGCTCGTCCGGCGGGAGCGCCCGCAGGTCGACGACGGACAGAGGCAGAGCGAGCGACGGCGCCACCACCTGGACCGGCACCCCGCCGGCCGTGCCGAAGGTGGTGCGCAGCACGGAGTGCCGGCGGATCACCTCCGCCACGGCGCGCCCGAGGACGTATACCCGCAGGGCGCCGGAGAGGCGCACGGCGCGCGTGATGTTGTACTCGGCGCTCCCGGGGTTGAGCTGGTCGAGGAACCAGAGGCGCTGCTGGGCGAACGAGAGGGGAACCGGCGCTCCGGCGGGGAGGGCGCGGGGGACCGGACCGGCGGCCGGGGCCGACGCCTGCCCCTGGCGCAGGAAGACGAGGATCTCGGCCTTGCGCTCCGCCAGGTCGGCCTTGAGCTCCGGCGTCAGGACCCCCTGGGGTGCGCTGAAGCTGAGCTTCTCCCCTTCCGCCCAGAGCTTCACCCCGCGGTCGCGCACGCCGGCAAGGAGCTGCACGATTGTCGTACTGGGGCCGCGGGCGGCCCCGCCGGCCCGGCGCTCCACGAATCGGCGGACCTCGCCGACCATCATTGGGATGACCCGCTCGGCGTAGCTCTGCAGTTCCGGCCGCTCGTCCAGGCTGGTGAGGACCATGAAGCGGATGGTGAACAGGCTGCGGGCGATGAGGAACATGTCGATCAGCGCCTCGTGCTCGGGCCGCAGCGGGCGGTAATGTCGGTAGCCGCGCAGGAAGGCCTCGCGCAGCTCCGGATACCCCTTCTTCTCGCGCAGCGGCAGCAGGGAGGCGGCGACGTCGTAGAGGTAGTGCCCCCAGCCGCAGTCGGCGAAGTCGATGGCGTGCACCCTCCCCTCGTGGAGCACCGTGTTGTCCGGCTCGAGGTCCTTGTGGACCAGCCCCCAGACCTCGGACCCTTCGCCGAGGGCGGCCATGTCCCGGCGCAGCAGGGCCGCGGCGGCGTCGAGGATCTCGCGGGTGCGGCCGGTGATCAGGGGCTCGCCGCGTCCAGCCGGAATCACCTCGCCGCGGCCGAAAAGGCGATCGCAGTCCCAGCGCGGCCGGGTGAAGCCGGGCGGCGGCGCGAAGCTCTCCGAGACGTTGTGGATGCGGGCGCCGAGCTCGCCCACCTGCTCAATGATGGCGGGATCGACGGCCGACTCGACGATCTCGCCGGGCACCCAGCGCAGCAGCACGCACCAGCGCGGCTCGGCGCGGCCCGGCAGCAGTACGGAGGTGACCGGAGAGCCGTCGAGGGCAGCGACGAGCTCCGGCACGGCCAGACCCGACTCGCGCAGCGCCTTCAGCCACATCCCCTCCGAGGCGAGCTCCTGCCGGTCGTAGGCCCCGGCCTGACAGACACGCAGCAGGAAGCGCTCGCCGCCGGCGTCCACCCGAAAGGTGATGTTCGTCTTCTGCTCCAGCAGGTGAAGGTGGGCGCCGTCCAGCCCGTAGGCGCCGAGCACCGCCTCGACGCTCTCCAGCAGCAGCTCGCGCTGGGCCGCGCGGTCTAGGAGCGCCAGCGTCAAAGCTCCCCCTCCTCGAGCTCCTCGGAGCCCCCAGCGGTCACCGGCACAGCCGTCTCGTCGGCCATCTCGCGGGCCCAGCGAGTCACTTCGATGCTCTCGGCGAGCCCGGCCACCGTGGGCTCCTCGAAGAAGGCCT
>DASUNJ010000344.1:0-9491 GCA_036277235.1 Thermoanaerobaculia bacterium
CGTTCTCCAGGGTGGCGCCGGTGTTCTCGAAGCTGCCGGGGAGATTCTCCATCGGATTGATCAGGACCGGCACCTTGGCCGCGGCGATCTCCCCGGCCACCTGCCAGGCTTCGTTGGCGCCCGCCAGGATGATCTTCAGCTTCTCCTCCTTCGCGATCCGCAGCACCGTCTGGATGTCGCTCGCCCGGTTGACCGTGAGGACGAGCGGCAGCTCGCCCCGGATCACCGGTTGCAGGGCCTCCAGGTCGAGCCGGGAGAGGACGTAATCCCTCCGCTCGCCCTTCTCGTACGATCTTTGATTCTCGTTGAAGTCGCGGGCGTCCTGGAGGGTCTCGCGCAGCCGGAGCAGCGCCGCGGCGCGGGAGCCGCCCGCGAAGCGCGCCCCGCGCTCGCCAAGGACGCCGAACATCGCCACCGGCGATTTGATCAGGTAGTCGCCCGGACCGCCGAGGTGGATCACCACCGCCTGCCCGGCGATCAGGCTGCTCCCGGCTCGCGGCGCCACCACCGCGCGCGTCAGCCCCTCGATCCGGTTGACCGGGATCAGCATGGAGCGCGGGTTGATGGCGTCCGCCACGTTGAAGGCCGCGGTGATGCGGTCGTCCTCGGTGGCGGCGTCCTGGGTGCCTTCGACCGCGTTGACCTCGACGATGCCGAGCTGGCTCAGCGAGTCCATGAGCCCCGGGGTGACGACCTTGCCGGTCGCGTCGATGCGCCGGGCGCCGGCCGGCACCGCCACGTCGCGTCCGACCGCGGCGATCTTGCCGTCGCGGATCACCACGGTGGCGCCTTCGATCGTCCCCGCGGGTCCCAGGGTGACGACCCGGCCGCCGGTGATGGCGACCGTCTCGGCTGCCGCGGGAAGAGTATCCAGAGCGGTCAGGGCGGCGAGCATGAACAGGGCCTTCCTCATTGCACACCTCCTTCGAGGGCATTGGGCATGATCCCGATCTCGAAGTCGGTCCGCGGCTGGAGCCTGCCCCGGTCGTATATCAGGGCGCCGTCGATGTAAACCTTTTCAGCCCGGCTGTAGACGCTGAACGGATTGCCGCTCCAGACCACCACGTCGGCCATCTTGCCCACCTCCAGCGAGCCGGTCTGATCGCCGACCCCGATCGACTTCGCGGGGTTGATCGTGATCCACCGGATGGCGTCCTCGGGCCGGATGCTCATGCCCATGCGGTTGCCGGCTGCCATCGCCTTGGCGGCCTCCTGGTTGAGCCGCTGGATGCCGTCGGAGGAGTCGGAGTGGATGACCACGCAGGCGCCCGCCTTCTGAAGGATCGCGGCGTTCTCGCGGATGCCGTCCAAGGCCTCCATCTTGAAGCCCCACCAGTCGGCCCAGATGTCGGAGCAGATCCCCTCGCGGGCCAGGACGTCGGCGATCTTGTAGGCCTCGACGGCATGGTGGAAGGCCGCGATCTTGAAGCCGAACTCGCGGGAGATGTCGATCATGGTCAACATCTCGTCCGCGCGGTAGCAATGGTTCTGGACGAGGATCTCGCCGGCGAGGACGCCGGCCAGCGTCTCCTTCGACAGGTCGCGGCCCGGCGGCTTTGCGTCGCCCTGGGCACGGCGGTACTCGGCGGCGTCGATCCAGGCGCGGCGGTAGCCGGCCACGTTGCCCATGCGGGTCATGGGGGAGCGCCCCTTCTCGCCGTAGAAGCGCTTCGGGTTCTCGCCGCAGGCCATCTTGAGGCCGTAGGGGGCGCCCGGGAACTTCATCTCGTCGACGTGCCGGGCGGGGACGTTCTTGACCGTCACGCTGCGTCCGCCGATCAGGTTGCCCGAGCCGGGGAGGATCTGCATGGCCGTGACCCCGCCGGCCAGAGCGAGGGGAAACTGGGGGTCGTGCGGCCAGACCGCGTGCTCGGCCCAGACCTCCGCCGTCACGGGATTCGTCATCTCGTTGCCGTCTTCATGGGCCTCGACCCCAGGGGAGGCGTAGACCCCGAGATGGGAGTGGGCGTCGATGATGCCCGGCGTCACCCACTTGCCGGTGGCGTCCACCACCGTAGCCCCGGCCGGCGCCTGGATGTTGCCGACCGCCGAGACGCGGCCGTCCTGGAGCAGGATCGATCCGCGCTCGATGCGGTCACCGGCGGCGGTGAGGATCGTGGCGTTGGCGATCAGGACCGGGCCGGATGGCTGCGGCTTGTAGGTCGAGAGATAGGCGTCGTTGGGGTTCTTCTTCTGGGTGGCGGTCTCCTGCCCGGCGGCGGGAGCGGTGTTCTCCGGGGTCGCCGGAGCTGGCTTGGGCGCCGCAGGGGTGCTGGCGCAGCCGCCCACGAGAAGGGCCGCCAGGGCTGCGATAACGGGGTAGCACAATGGATTCCTTTGCATAACCTCCTCATCCGAGATGGCTTGGGCGCCCGCGTGGCTTGGCGCCGGAGATGCTACCACGGGGGAGCGTGATAGCATTCCGGGCAAGAATCCGGCTCCTGGCCGGTTCTCCTTCGGAGGTTCGAGCATGTCCTTTCCTCTCGTGGACCGGGGCGCCGCCATGCCAGGCGATCGGTCCGAGTCGGGGCCCGAGCAGTTCACGAAGGAGAGCATCCTTCGCGACTACGGGATCGCCTACCAGAGCCGCGAGGCGAGCCTGGTCGGGGAGAAGCAGGTGTTCTCCGGCAAGGCCAAGTTCGGCATCTTCGGCGCCGGCAAGGAGGTCGCCCAGGTCGCCCTCGCCCGCGCCTTCCGCCCCGGAGACTTCCGCTCGGGCTACTACCGCGACCAGACGCTGATGTTCGCGCTCGGCCTGCTGACGCTCGACGAGTTCTTCGCCCAGCTCTACGCCAATCCCGACATCGCTCTGGAGCCCTGCTCGGCGGGGCGCTCGATGACCGCACACTTCTCGACCTGTCTGGTGGGGCCGGAAGGCCGCTTCCACAATCTCACCGAGCGCCTCAACTCCTCGGCGGACGTGTCGCCCACCGGCTCCCAGATGCCGCGCCTGGTCGGCTTGGCCTACGCCTCCAAGCTCTACCGCGAGCTGCCCGAGCTGCGCGAGATGACGCAGTTCTCCCGCAACGGCGACGAGATCGCCTTCGGCACCATCGGCAACGCGAGCTGCGCCGAGGGCATGTTCTGGGAGGCGGTCAATGCCGCGGGCGTGCTCGGCATCCCCATGATGGTTTCGATCTGGGATGACGGCTACGGCATCTCGGTCCCCAACGAGGTCCAGATCACCAAGGGGGACCTGTCCGCGATCCTCTCCGGTTTCCGGCGCGCTCCCGGCACCCGCCAGGGGTACGACCTCTACACGGTCCAGGGCTGGGACTACCCCGGCCTCTGCGAGACCTACCTGAATGCCGCCCAGATCCTGCGCCTCGAGCACGTTCCGGCCATCGTCCACGTGGTGGAGATGACGCAGCCGCAGGGGCACTCCACCTCGGGCAGCCACAAGCGCTACAAGAGCGCCGAAAGGCTGGCCTGGGAGGAGGAGTACGACGGCCTGCGCAAGATGCGCGAGTGGATGCTCGAGCAGGGGATCGCTTCCGCCTCCGAGATCGAGAGCCTGGAGCAGGAGGCCGCCCGGACGGTGCGCGAAGCGCAGGAACGGGCCTGGAACGCCTTCATCGGGCCGATCCAGGAGGACCGGAAAACTGTCCTGGCCATGATCGCCGACCTCGCCCGGGAGTCCACGAACGGCGCGGAGATCGAGCCCATCCGCCGGGAGCTGGAGCGCCTCCAGGCGCCGATGCGGCGGGATGTCATGGCGGCCCTGCACGGCGCTCTCCTGGCGACGGCGGGGGAGGACCCGCCCACCGCCCGCCGCCTGATCGAGTGGAAGCAGGAGCAGGACCGGATCAACGAGGACCGTTTCAACTCGGAGGTCTACAGCACGGGTCCGGAGTCGGCTCTGAAAATCCCTGCGGTCGCGCCGGTCTACGAGCCGGACGCGCCGCTCCTCAACGGCTTCGAGGTGGTCAACGCCTGTTTCGATTGGAACCTCCGGCACCGCCCGAACCTGATCGCCCTGGGCGAGGACGTGGGCAAGATCGGCGACGTCAACCAGGGCTTCGCCGGGCTGCAGGCCAAATACGGCCCCCTGCGGGTCACGGACACCGGCATCCGCGAGGTCACGATCATCGGCCAGGCCATCGGCATGGCGATGCGCGGGCTGCGTCCCGTGGCCGAGATCCAGTATCTCGACTACATCCTCTATGCGCTGCAGATCCTGTCGGACGACCTCGCGACCCTGCGCTGGCGCACGAAGGGGCAGCAGAAGGCGCCGGTGATCGTGCGCACGCGCGGCCATCGCCTGGAGGGGATCTGGCACTCCGGCTCGCCGATGGCGGGCATCATCCACCTGGTGCGCGGCATCTACGTCTGCGTGCCGCGGAACATGACCCAGGCGGCCGGCATCTACAACACCCTGCTCCGGTCCGACGACTCGGGAATCGTGGTGGAGGTTCTGAACGGCTACCGCCAGAAGGAGAAGCTGCCCTCCAACATCGGCGACTTCACGGTGCCGCTTGGCGTGCCCGAGGTGCTGCGCGAGGGGCGGGACTTGACCGTGGTCACGTACGGACCGCTCTGCCGGATCGCCATGGAAGCGGCGGAGAGGCTGGCCGGGGTCGGGATCGAGATCGAGCTGATCGACGTGCAGACGCTGCTGCCCTTCGACCGCCATGGCCGGATCGTCGAGTCGCTCAAGAAGACGAACCGGGTGCTCTTCCTGGACGAGGATGTGCCCGGGGGGGCCTCGGCCTTCATGATGCAGCAGGTGCTCGAGGGCCAGGGCGGCTACGCCTGGCTCGACGCCGCGCCGCGGACGCTCGCGGCCCGCGAGCACCGCCCGGCCTACGCCTCGGACGGCGACTACTTCTCCAAGCCCAACCGCGAGTCGATCTTCGAAGCCGTGTACGAGATCATGCACGAGACCGAGCCGGCGTCGTTCCCGATTTTCTATCGGTAAGACAAAGGACCAAAAGGACTTAAAGGACCCAAAGGACTCCGGAGTGTCCCTGGTGTCCTTTGAGTCCTTTACGTCCTTTAGGTCCTTTCCGGTTTCCCCTCAGGACTCCGGGTTGTCCCAACTCGGCGGCGGCGGCTCCTGTGCGGGCGCGCCCTCAGCGGGCGGCTCGCCGCCGCCCTTGTCCTCCCGGTTGCGGGCGCCTCCGCGGCGCCTCCGCCTCCGCCGGCCGCGGTCGCGCTTGCCTGCGGCGCTTCCTTCGATCCCCTCGGCTTCGACGGCATGATCGCCGCCCTCGGCCTCTCCGCCCTCGTCCTCCCAATGAGGCTCATGGTCCTCCTCGCCGGGCTCGGAGTGGACCTGGAACGCGGCTTCGGTCCCCGGCGCGCCGACGGTGAGGCCGTTGCCGTTCGCCTTCTTGCGCTTGCGTCCACCGCGGCGGCGCTTGCGCCGCCTGGCTTCGGCCTCGGCTCCAGTCTCCTCGGTGGCGACACGCTCGGCGGGCTCGGCGGTATCAGCGGGCTGGGCAGGCTTCGGCCGCTCGGCCGGCTCGCGGTGTTCTTTTCCCCGGTCGCGTCCCCGCCCCCGCTCCCGACCCTTGGCAACCGCCTTCGGCGGAGCTGCCTGCTGCTGCTCCTCCTCGTCCTCCTCCTCCTCGCCATCCGGCAGGGCGAGATCCCAGGGCTGGAGGGTGACGGCGGCGGGCTTGGGCTTGGGGGCGGGGAGGGGCCGCTCGCGCTTGACCCACTCGATCTGCTCGTCCGGCCGGTGCAGGCCGGGCGCGGCGATGATCTCGATCTTGATGTCGAACTCCTGCTCCAGATCCGACAGCTCCTTGCGCCGGTCGTTCTGGAACGCGTCCGCGAGCTCGGGGTGGAGCCCGACGCGGACCGCCTGGATGGTGCCGCTCGCCGCTCGCGCCTCGATCCGGCGCAGCAGCGACAGGCTCACCATCTCCTCGCTCGCCAGGCGGCCCGAGCCGTTGCAGGTCGGGCAGCTCCGGTGCGTGCGCACCTGGAGCGCCTGCTGGATGCGCTGGCGATTGATCTCCAGGAGGCCGTTGGGCGAGATCCGGCCCACGGTAGTGCGCGCCTTGTCCGCCTTGAGCGCGTCCTTGAGGGCCTTCTCGACCTTGCGCTGGTTCTTGGAGGCGCGCATGTCGATGAAATCCACGACGAGCAGGCCGCCGATGTCGCGCAGCCGGAGCTGGCGCGCGACCTCGCCCGCGGCCTCCATGTTCGTGTTGAGCGCGGTTTCCTCTTGCGTCCCGGCCTTGGTGGAGCGGCCGGAGTTGACGTCGATGGCGGTCAGCGCCTCCGTGCCGTCGATCACGATCGAGCCGCCGCTGGGCAGATCGACGCGGCGCTCGTAGATGCGGTCGATCTGGGCTTCCAGGCCGTAGCGGGAGAACAGGGGGAGGCGGTCGGAGTACCAGGTCAGCTGGGTCTTGCCGCGCGGCATGAAGGCCTGCATGTAGGCGCGGGCCTTCTGGAACGCCTCCTCGTCGTCGACGAGGACCTCATCGATGCTGGAGTCCAGGTAATCGCGCAGTGCCTGGAGGATGAGGTCCTGATCGGTATAGATGAGCCGGGTGCCCTTGCCGTCGAGCGCGGCGGCCTGCACCCGCTTCCAGAGGCGGAGCAGGGCGGCCAGGTCGCGGCTCAGCGTGGCCTTGGTCTGGTCCAGGGCGTTGGTGCGGACGATGATGCCGCAGCCTTCGGGGAGGTCCAGGCCGTTGGCCAGGGTCTTGAGCTTTTTGCGGGTGTCTTCGTCTTCGACCTTGCGGGAGACGCCGCGGGTGTTCTCGAACGGGGTGAGGACCAGGTAGCGGCCGGCGAGGGAGAGGCTGGTGGTGAGGGCCGCCCCCTTCTGTCCGATGGCATCCTTGGCCACCTGGACGACGATGGGCTTGCCCTTCTCCAGCACGTCCTCGATGCGGGGATGGCCGCCCCGGGGCGAATGGTAGTAGGCCTCGGGGACTACGTCCTGGATGGACAGGAATCCGTGCCGCTCCAGGCCGTAGTCGATGAACGCAGCGTTCAGGCTGGGCTGGATATTGGCGATGATCCCGCGGTAGATGTTGCCACGGGTCAGGCCCGATTCGGCGATGTCCACCTGGTAGTTTTCCAGGTTGTTGCCCTGGATGATGGCGATACGCAGCTCTTCCGAGCGCTGCGCGTTGATCAGCATCTTGCGACTCAAGTTCGCTCCAATCTGAGGGGGTGTAGAGACTTCGCTAGCGCATGCGGAGGGATGGTCGGACGGAGGTAGGGCGAGACAGCGGCATGTTCCGCAGCGTATTGTGCCTGGATTGAAGGGGTTCCGCAAGCCCTGGGGCTATTTGCGGGCGGGGACCCTGCTAGACTCGCTCTCCTGATGAGACGTTTCGACGTAATCATCCTCGGCGGCGCCTTCTCGGGCGCTTCGGCGGCCATCCTGCTTAGACGGGACCGGCCCGACCTCTCCGTGCTGATCGTCGAGCGCCAGAGCCGGTTCGACGAGAAGGTGGGGGAGGCGACCACCGAAATGTCGGGGATGTTCCTCACTCGCCGGCTTGCCCAGTGGCAGCACCTGGAGCGCGAGCACCTCCCCAAGGAGGGGCTGCGCTACTGGTTCCAGAACGACAAGGTCCGGGGACATGCCAATGCCAGCGAGTCGGGCGCGTTCCTGCGCAGCACCGTCCCCTCCTTCCAGCTCCGCCGCGACGCTCTCGACGAGCACCTCCTCGCCACCGCGGTCGAGGAGGGGGCCGAGCTGCTCCGGCCTGCCCGCGTCAAGGACGTCGATCTTGGCGACTTCGACCATCGGGTCACCATTGAGACCGCGGAAGAGGAAGCGGAAACCATCTCCTGCCGCTGGGTTCTGGACGCCTCCGGCCGCGCCTGCTTCCTCGGCCGGCGCCTGAACCTGATCGAGCGCAACAAGGAGCATCCCACGGCCGCGGTCTGGTGCCGCTGGCAGGACGTGCGCCACATCGATGACTTCGCGGCGCGCGGGCCGCTCTCCCTCTCCCGCGGCAACGTCAGCTCCCGCCGCCTGGCCACCAACCACTACATGGGCTTCGGCTACTGGGTCTGGTTCATCCCCCTGGGCAACGGCGAGACCAGCGTCGGCGTGGTCTTCGACACCCGCCTCGTCCACCTGGACCGGGGGAAAGACATCGCTGCCGATTACGACGCCTTCCTGCGCCGGATCCCCATGGCCGCCGAGCTGCTCCAGAGCGCCCGCATGCGGCCGGAGGACCTCCGGACCTATTCCAACCTGGCCTATGCTACGAAGCAGTACATGGGGAACGGCTGGGCCCTCGTCGGCGACGCCGCCGCATTCCTCGATCCCTACTACTCGCCCGGGCTCGATCATGCCTCCTTCAGTGCCGAGGCCACGGTGGAGATCGTGAAGGCCCAGACCTCGGGAGAGGACGTCTCCGACCGCATTCGCGAGCACAACGAGACCTTCCTGCGCTCCTACTGGCGCTTCTTCGGCTCGATCTACAAGGACAAGTACTACTACATGGGGGAGCACGACCTGCTCTCCGCCTCGTTCCTCATCGAGACGGCCCAGTACTACATCTTCGTGGTCATCCCCGCCTACCGGGTGATGGGCAAGTTCCACTGGATGCCCGTCCTCGGCCCCAAACCCGCCTTCTTCAGCTACCACCTCATGCGGATCTACAACCGGCGCTTCAAGAAGATCGCCCTCGCACGCCGGGAGATGGGGGAGGCGGGCATCCGCAACGACGGACGAAGGGTCAAAGCCTTCTTCAACCTGAGCTTCGCCCCGTTCCGCATGGCCGGCCGCGGCCTGCGCATCTGGGCGATGGCCGAAGCCGACTTCCTCCGGCTGCGCCTGAAACGGCTCTTCGCGGGGAAACCGGCGGCGGACCCCTCACCCCCGTCCCCTCTCCCATCGCACTCCCTTCCCCCGGGAGAGGGGCGCCCCCTCCCTTGATTCTTCCCCCTCTCCCGGTTGGGCGGGTGTGCGGTGGGAGAGGGGGCAGGGGGTGAGGGGCCAGGCATCGGTTTTGAATGCCGGGGAGGGTGGGGCTCCGCCGGGGCTTGTCCTTTCCTCCGACGGTCCAATGGGTTCCGACAGGTCTCTCGCGGAGCCCCAGTGTGATCCGAGAGGAGATAGACGTCTATGCCGCACCCCGCGTCCCGCCGCCTGGCGGTCCCTTTCGGGATCGCCCTCTTTGCGCTTCTCTGCCTGCCCTCCCTCCTCCCCGCCCAGTACTTCGGCCGCAACAAGGTCCAGTGGGAGAGCTTCGACTGGCAGGTCCTCAAGACCGAGCACTTTGACATTTATTACTACCCCGAGGAAGAAGCTGCCGTGCGCGACACCGCCCGCATGGCCGAGCGCTGGTACGCCCGGCTCCGGCAGGTGTTCGAGCGCGATTTCCTCGAACGCAAGTCGATCGTCCTCTACGCGGACCAGAGCGACTTCCAGCAGACCACCGTGGTCCGCGGATTGATCGGCCAGGGGACCGGCGGCGTGACCGAGGGGCTGCGCACCCGAGTCGTCCTGCCGCTGACCGGCAACTACGAGGACACCGACCATGTCCTCGGCCACGAGCTGGTCC
>DASUNJ010000345.1:0-7182 GCA_036277235.1 Thermoanaerobaculia bacterium
TTTGTAGCATCTTTTCGCAGCAAATGGGATCAAGCTGCGGCCTTCTTGGCCTCGGTTCGCAGCATGTTGGCATCAGTAGGCTGCCGAAGCCTATGCGGATGCTGCAAAGACCGGGCATTCTCCTACTACGGAAGCCCGGGATGCTGCAACTCGGTGGTGAGTCGCAGCATCCCGCCGGAGGGCAGGGCCGGAGAAGAGGCGATTGGCAGCTTCGGTTCCAGCAGGCTGATACGGTATCCTTGGGATCGATCCGGCAAAAGACTCATGAGATCCAAGCTCATCGCCGGTGCTGCTCTCCTGCTGGTCCTACCCTCGTCCGCCGTGGCCGACAGAGGCCGGTGCCTGGTGGAAGCCGCCCGGAAGCAGATAGGCGTCACCATCCATTACGACTCCGGATACCGCCGGCTCCCCTATCCGAACGGCGACGTTCCCCAGGACCGCGGAGTCTGTACGGACGTCCTGGTCCGGGCGTATCGGCAGCTCGGGGTAGACCTGCAGGTCCGGGTGCATGAGGACATGTCCGCGGCGTGGCGGGCATATCCGAAGAATTGGGGGCTCAGCCGGCCTGACTCGAACATCGACCACCGGCGCGTCCCCAACCTGAGGACCTTCTTCACGCGGAAGGGCAAGTCGCTTCCGGTCTCCAGGAACCCCAAAGACTATGCGCCGGGCGACCTCGTGACCTGGCGGCTGCCCTCCGGCGTGCCCCACATCGGGATCGTCTCGGACAGGAAGACGGCGGCGGGAGTCCCGCTCGTCATCCACAACATCGGCCGGGGCACACAGGAGGAGGACTCGCTTTTCGCCTTCACCGTCACGGGCCACTACCGCTATGCGCCGGAGGATCTGAGGCCCTGTAGTCGATGAGGCGGTTCGTACTCGATGTCCTTGAAGCCTTGTACCACCTCCGGCTGCACCTTCTCCTGGTCGCCGTCCTCGTCGTGATCGCCTTCTTCTGGGTCGAGATCGACCCCTCCCGCGAGTACGGCTTCGGCGGCGGAGTCCTCCATGGATTCTTCGGGATCCAGAACATGATCCTGTTCTGCTTCACCAATCACGAGGTCTGGGCGCCCTTGAACACGGGCTGGGGCTACACCGCGGGCTTCTATGTCGGTCTGTTCGTGATCCCCTTCCTGGTCCGGAACACCATCTGGGCCATCCTCTACGCTCTGAGGCATTAGGCATCGCCCACCCGGATCCGGGCATCCACCGCCAGGGCAGTGGAGCGGTCCGGACCGGCCAGGAAGGGGTTGACGTCCACCTCCCGGATGCGCGGATGGCGCTGGGCGAGCTGCGCCAGGCGCAGCAGGAGCTCGCAGAGGAGGTCCACATCGGCTCCGGGCTCGCCCCTCACTCCTTCCAGGAGCTTGAAGCCGCGAATGCCCCGCACCATGTCCAGAGCGTCGGTTTTGCCCAGGGGGAGAACTCCGAAGCGGACGTCCTGGAAGACCTCCACGTATTTACCCCCGAGGCCGAACATGAGCAGCGGGCCGAAGCGGGGATCGGTGGTGATGCCGAAGATGACCTCGTGCCCGCCCTTCGCCATCTGCTGCAGGAGCCAGCCTTCGATGCGATGGCCGGCGCCTGTCACCGACTCGGTGGTCCGCTGGATCGCTTCGGTCAAGGCGCCGTCGTCCCTCAGGTCCACCTGGACCGCTCCCACGTCGCTCTTGTGGACGAGGTCGGGCGCCACCGCCTTGAGCACCACCGGGTAGCCGATCTCGCGCGCCGCTGCCAGCGCTTCTTCGGCGGTCGAGGCCCGGCGCCAGCGGGCCAGGGGGATGCCGTAGAGGTCGAGCACCCGGAAGGCGTCCCCGGGGTCGAGATAGCCCTCGGCGGTGCGGTCGAGGATGGCCGCGACCTCGACATCGTCGGTCTCGAACTCGGGCGCGCTCTCTTCGACCGGCCGGCGCACCCAGGCGCCGTAGCTGGAGAGGAGGCGGAGGACCCTCGCCGCCGGCTCCGGGAAACGGTAGACGGGCGGCAGGTCGCGGATGTGCTTGACCGATTCGTAAAACTCGTCCGTGGCCATCATCACGGCCAGCACCGGCTTGGAGCGCGTCCGCGCCACCTCGCCCACCACTTCCAGGATGTCGGTGGGGCTCGACAGCACCGGGGTCACGTTGATCACCATCGCCATGTCAACCCCGGGATCGTCCAGGACCGCGGCCAGGGTGCGGGCATAGGAGTCCGGGTTGGCCGAGGCGATCATGTCGACCGGGTTGTTGACGCTCGCCTCGGCCGGCAGGAACGAGCGCAGACCCTGACGAGTGGCCTCGGAGAGCTCGGCCATCCGCAGGCCCTGGTTGATGCAGGCATCGGTCGCCATGATGGCCGGGCCGCCCGCGTTGGTGACGATTCCCACCCGGTTGCCTTCGGGAAGCGGGCAGCGCACCAGCGCCCGGCAGACGTCGAACAGCTCTTCGATCGTGTTGGCCCGGAGCACGCCGCATTGATCCAGCAGGGCGGAGACGGTGACGTCCGTTCCCGCCAGGGCGCCGGTGTGGCTGGAGGCGGCCCGCGCCCCCTCGGCCGTGCGGCCCGACTTGACCACCAGGATCGGCTTCTTGCGCGTCACCCGCTTGGCGATCTCGGTGAAGCGCCGCGGATTGCCGAACGATTCCAGGTACATGCAGATGACGCGGGTCTCCGGGTCGTTCTCCCAATGCTCCAGGAGGTCGTTGCCCGAGACGTCGGCCTTGTTGCCCATGGAGACGAACTGGGTGAGACCGATGCCCAGGTCCTGAGCGACGTTCAGGATCGCCACTCCCAGGGCGCCGGACTGGCTGACGAAGCCGATGGCTCCGGGCTGGGCCGGGGTTGGCGCGAAGGTGGCGTCCAGGCGTATTTCGGGGGCGGTGTTGATGACCCCCATGCAGTTGGGGCCGATCATGCGGGCGCCCGCGGCGCGCACGGTGTCGCGCAGCTTGCGCTCGCGCTCGGCACCCTCTTCTCCGATCTCGGAGAAGCCGGCGGTGATGACGATCAATCCCTTGACCCCCTTGGCCAGGCACTCTTCCACCACTCCGAGCACCTTCTGCCAGGGGACGAGGATGACGGCGAGGTCGACCGGGTCGGGGATGGCCTGGACGTTGGGGTAGCACTTCAGCGAGTGGATCGCCCGGGCCTCGGGGTTGACAGGGAAGATGGCGCCGTTGAATTCGTTGACGACCAGGTTGTGCAGCAGGCTGAAGCCCAGCGACTCCCGCCTGCGGGACGCGCCCACCACGGCGATGGAGGTCGGGGAGAAGATCGGGTCGAGCGGTCTGGGGGTCATGTCTGCCTTTCAGGTCGGGGGGATCTCCGGAGACAGCACAAGGAGCGGGTCCGGGGCGATCCGGACGGTGAAGGGGAGCCGCTCTTCGCAGACGTCGCCGTCGATCTGGGCCACGGCCCCGGCCGGGGACCGCAGCTCGACCTCTTGCACGTGGCGGACCGTCACGTCGCTCCGGCGCAGGTGAACGCCGCGCAGCAGGTCGAGGGCGAAGCCGAGGGTATCGCTGCGCCCGTTCCCCCGGAACAGCACCAGGTCGAGCTTCCCGTCGTGAGGGCGCGCGCCCGGGGCGAGGGCGTAGGCGCCCCCATAGTAAGGAATGTTCGAGACCGCCACGAAGGAGGCTTCCAGGGGAACCCCGTCCGCGATCACCTCGAAGCGGGGGTAGGGGTAGCGCCACCACTCCTGGAGCCCCTGCCAGACATAGGCCGCCTTGCCGATCCGCCACTTGAGCCGGGTGTCGAGCCCGGCCATCACGCTGGCGTCGAGCCCGGCCGAGACCATCATCAGGAACGGCATCTCGCCGATCAGGCCGACGTCCAGCTTTTGAACCTCCAGCCGTCCGGCCAGCTTGGCGGCGGAAAGCGGGTCGCGAGGCAGGCCGAGGGACATCGCAAGGACGTTGACCGTTCCTCCCGGCACGATGCCCAGGGCGGTCTCCGTCCCCAGGAGGCCGGCCGCCACCTCGCGCACCGTGCCATCCCCTCCGAACGCGAAGACCGCCTCCATCTTTCCTGCCCGGTCGCGGGCGAGCCGGGAGGCGTCCCCCGGAGCCTGGGTGGGGACCGGCTCCACGTCGAACCCTCCTTGCCGCAGGGCGGACAGCACCGATTCGAGGATCTGCTCGTGGCGCTGGCGGCCCGCCGTCGGGTTGTAGATCAGGGCGGCGGGGCGCACGGATGGGTTCAGAACAGGCTGCCGGTGGTGCCCGGCCGCGGCGGATAGCCGAGGTGCCGGTAGGCGCGATGGGTGGCGACGCGGCCGCGGGGGGTGCGCTGGAGGAAGCCTTCCTGGATCAGATAGGGCTCGTAGAGGTCCTCGATCGTGCCCGTGTCCTCCCCGACGGCCGCGGCCAGCGCCTTGATCCCTGCGGGTCCGCCGGCGTACTGCTCGATGAGGGTGTTGAGGATCTTGCGGTCGAGGTCTTCGAAGCCGAACTCGTCGACTTCCAGGAGAGCGAGCGCCTTCTGCGCGATCCGCAGGTCGATCTTGCGGGCGCGCTCCACCTGGGCGAAGTCTCGCACCCGGCGGAGCAGGCGGTTCGCGACCCGCGGGGTTCCCCGGCTGCGGCGCGCGATCTCCATCGCCCCCTCAGGCTCGATCGGGATGGCCAACAACCGGGCCGAGCGCTCCACGATCGTGGTCAGCTCCTCGGGTTTGTAGAAGTCGAGGCGGTGGACGATCCCGAAGCGGGCGCGCAGAGGGGGGGAGAGCAGGCCGGCGCGGGTGGTGGCGCCGACCAGGGTGAAGCGGGGGAGGTCGATCTTGACCGTGCGCGCCGCTGGACCCTGTCCGATGACGAGATCGAGGCGGAAGTCTTCCAGCGCCGGATAGAGGATCTCCTCGACCGTGGGGCCGAGGCGGTGGATCTCGTCGATGAACAGCACCTCGCCCGCGTCGAGGTTGGTGACGATGGCCGCGAGATCGCCCGCCCTCTCCAGCACGGGGCCGGAGGTGATGCGCAGGGGCGCCCCCATTTCGTTGGCGATGATGTGGGCGAGGGTGGTCTTGCCCAGGCCGGGAGGGCCGAAGAGGAGGACGTGGTCCAGGCTCTCCCGCCGCTCGCGCGCCGCGCGGATGAACACCTTGAGGTTGTCGAGGATCCGGCTCTGGCCGACGTACTCCTCCAGCCGCGAGGGCCGCAGCGAGGGCTCGACGCCCAGGTCCTCGGGGTCGGGGACGCCGGAGAGGATCCGGTCTTCAGTCATGGGTGCATTGTAGCCTTCCGCCCCGCCGCTTGACCCGGAAGCCGGAAAGAGATAGCTTGATATCAATTTAAGAGGTATCGGCCATGGCGAGAGCCGCCGCTTTCTGGGGCGGGGTTCTGCTCCTGGGCTCGACCGCGCTGGTGCAGGCGCAGGTCACGTCCACCCTGCAGAACCCGGTCAGCACGTTTTCCACACCCGGAGCGCACCAGGTGACGCTCACGGTCTGCAACCAGGGAGTGTGCGACACGGTCGTCAAGACCGTGACGGTGCTCGACCCGATGCCTTCGATCGTGTCGGCGGTGGTCGGAGCAGCCACGGCGGAGGTCGGCCAGCTCGTTTCGCTCTCCGGCAGCGGCAACGGCAAGCCGCCGCTCGTCTACACCTGGCGGTTGCTCCAGGGGGCGACGCTGGTGCGGGAGGTCTCCGGCGCGCTGGGGTGGCTGGACACGTCGGGGCTGGCGCCCGGTGCCTACGCGGTGCTGCTGCGGATCTCGAACGGCTCGGGGCTGGTCGAGTCGTTGCCTTCGGCGCTGGTCCTCTTCCCGCCGGCAGCAACGGATTTCTACACGGTGTCCCCCTGCCGGCTGCTCGACACCCGCACCGGGCCGGCGCTCCAGTCCGGGGTGACCCGGCTGGTGAGCGTGTACGGCGCCTGCGCGATCCCGGCCAATGCCCGGGCGCTGGCGGTGAACGTCACGGCGGTCTCGGGCACGGGTTTGGGCACGCTGGTGCTCTTCCCGGGCAACTACCCGGTCCCGGCGACCAGCACGGTCAACTTCAGGGCCGGCGCGACCCTGGCGAACAACGCGGTCATGCCGCTCTCGACGGATGGCACGGGGAAGCTGGCCATTCTGGCCGCGGTGCCGGGCAACGGGGCCGTTCACGCCGTGGTAGATGTCTTCGGCTACTTCGCACCGTAGGAAGGACAAAGGACCAAAAGGACTCAAAGGACCTGAAGGACGAACACGGAATCAACTCCGGGCGTCCTTTACGTCGTTTACGTCCTTTTGGTCCTTTCCGGTTCTAGGCCCGGGAGAGCCGGTGGAGGCTGGCCCGCAGCAGGTCGTGGAAGGCGGCGTCGGGTTTTTCGCGGTGGGCTTCGGCCACGGCGCGCTCGGCCTGGGCGGCCTTGTAGCCGAGGTTGACCAGGGCTGAGACCACGTCCTGACCGGCTGGCGGCGCCGCGGTCCTCTCCGGCAGCTCGGCGGCGAGCTCGCGCATCTTGTCCTTGAGCTCCAGCACCATGCGCTCGGCGGTCTTCTTGCCGATCCCGGGGATCGTGCTCAGCCGGGCGAGGTCCCCGGTGGCGATGGCGCCGAGCAGGTCGTCGGGCGCCATGCCCGAGAGGATCACCCGCGCCAGCCGCGGCCCGATGCCGCCCACCGCGATCAGCTTCTCGAACAGCGCCTTCTCGCGCTCGGTCCAGAACCCGAAGAGCGCGATCTCGTCCTCGCGCACCTGGGTGTGGATGAACAGGGCGACCTTGCCCGCGCCAGCGCCGCCCCGTTTCTCGATCTCGTACCAGGTCGAGAGAGGGACGTGGACCTCGTAGCCCACCCCCTGCACGTCGAGGAGCAGCCGCTCCGGCGTGGCCTTGAGGAGGCTGCCCTGCAGATAGCCGATCATCAGCCGGCCGGGTTCGCCGGCGGCTCGGTGATTCCGAACTCCTCCAGGACCACCGGGTCGAAACGCACCTCCAGCTCGCGGCGGCGCTTCTCGAGCAGGGCGGCTTCCAGCGCGTCCAGCTTGCTGCGGCGGACCTGCTCGCGCGTCTGCTCGCGGGCGGCGGCGAACTGGATGGGGTCCCAGCTCTTGCGCTCCTTGACCTCGAAGAGCACGGCGCCCTGGGCGTCGTTCACCGGACCGCCGAGCTGGCCGGGGTTGAGGGCCATGGCGGCCTTGGCGAGCTCGGGGTTCTGGCCGATGCCGGGGATCTGCCCCTGGAGGCCGAACTCGGAGCTCTCCTTGACCTCCAACCCG
>DASUNJ010000346.1:0-4308 GCA_036277235.1 Thermoanaerobaculia bacterium
CCTGAGCAGTAAGGTGGGATTGCGACGATGCAGTTCGCCTGATCGTGCGGGCTCGGGGGCCTATAGCTGCCGGGCTTGGAATCGCCCTGAGCAGTACGGTGGGATTGCGACATCGAGACACAGATCTCATTGCCATCCGACTGGCACATCCCCTTGGAATTGCCCTGAGCCGTACGGTGGGATTGCGACCCGGCGAACATCGAGTAGCTCGTCCCGCCCTTCTCCTCCTTGGAATTGCCCTGAGCAGTACGGTGGGATTGCGATCTCTTGCCGTCCTCGTCCAGCTTGAGCAGCGGTTCGGCGCTCTCACCGAGGAGACGAAGCGTCACATCGAGAAGATCGACTCCGGCGAAGAGATGGCCAACTTGCTCAAGCGCATCCTCTCTGCGCGCTCCCTCGCCGAGCTCGGCTTGCCTTCCCAGGCTGCGGGCGCGAGGTCGCCGCGAGTGCGTGAAAATGACAACGGACGCGTCGAGGATGACCTTGAGCCCTTCAAATTGGAATTCCAAGGGCTCGAAATGAAAACGAGCGCTCTGAATTCCAGTTTGAAGCGTTCGAATCGAGATCGAGCCCGCTGAATTCCAATCTGAAGGGCTCGAAATCAAAACGGACGCGCTGGAATTCGATTCGACCGCTTGAAAATGACAAAGAGAGCGCTGGATTTTAATTCGAGTCCATTGAATTGGATTTCGAAGGGCCGGGAATCAAAACGAGCGCGTCAAATTCCAATCTGAAGCGCTCGAAGTCATCTCGAGCGCCCAGAATTCCAATTTGACGGGCTCGAAGTCGTCTCGGGCGCCCTGAAATCCAATCTGGCCGGCTCGAAGTCTCGTCCGGCGCGTTGAATTCCAATGCGAGGCGCTCAAAGTCTTCTCTGACGCGCTGAAATCCAATCCGGCACGTTCGAAGCCTCGTCGAACGCCTTGGATTCGCATCGGAGGCGTCCGAAGTCTTCTCCGGTCCGTTGAGAGGCAATCTGGCGCGCTCGAAGTCTTCTCGGGTGCGCCAGGAGCTTCATCGTGATCTCAGGGGCGGCGGCGGGCGGGAAAAAGAAGGGGGCGCTGAGCAGCGCGCCCCCTTGAGAGAGGCTGCTTCGCAAAATCAGGAGACAGAGGTCGGGTCGGAGGGCGCGGGCTCCTCGGGCAGGGGCGGCTTCGGCGCCGGGGTCCGGCCGCGGAACGGCTGCAGGCCGAACTCGATCAGCTTCTCGCCCAAGAGGGTCTCCACCGCGGCCGCAACCTGGGGGGCGGAGGGTGCGTATGAAAGAAGGAAGGCGGCCCCCTCCAGCAGGGGTGGGACAAAACGCCCGGCCTGCGACATTTCGTCACAACTACCTCTGTAAGCGCGGCAATGTGGGGGTTTACGGCCCTGGAACGCGGTGCGGACGCCACATCGCGGGGCAAATTGTCGCGGGGCGCGGTGGGGCAGTGTGGTACTCTCCTCCCGGTCATGTTTACAACGCACGGGAAATCAAAGAGTTACAGGCGGAGGAATCTTGACGGGCAGGGTTGGCAACCCCCTTGCGATAGAGGGCTGGCGACTGAGGAGGAATGACATGCTAGACTCCGTCCGCAAGCAGGTCGCCGTTCCCTATGTGCCGGGAAAGGTTTTGCTGTCGGTCGCCACCGTCGGTAGCTTCGGGTGGCTTTTGGCCCACGACCTCGTGCATCCGGTCGTGATCTACGCCCTACAGCTCTTCCTCTCTTTTTGAGTGCTGGATCGACTCGCCGCGCGGCCTTAAGAGGACCATGGCTGGTGATGCCATCATGAGAGAGGTCACCTTGGCACTGCCGATGGTGCCCGACATGGAGATCGAGGCGAGCAGGACTGCGACTGCCATCGCCGAGTCCATGAGGATGAGTCCGGATAGAATCGACGAGGTCCGGATGGCGGTGGTCGAGGCGTGCATCAACGCCCTCGAGCACAGCCGGGCGGCCGACCGCGAGATCTTCGTGACCTTCGAGGTGATCGGCGACAAGGACCCGGAGAAGCTCCGGATCACCGTCCGGGACAGCGGAGTCGGCTTCTCGCCCGACGAGGTCGAAGAGCCCGTCATCGAGAAGAAGATCAAGAATCACCGCAAGCGGGGCTGGGGTCTCAAGATCATCAACGGCCTCATGGACGAGGTCGAGATCCACTCCGGTGCCGAAGGGACGACGGTCGTGATGAGCAAGTTGCGAGGGACGGAGTGATGACCGAAAGCCTGAACGTATCCGTGGACCGCCGCGACGGGCTCGCGGTGATCTACACGGAGGGGTACATCAACAACCAGGGCGGCGAGGAGATCGCCCGCGTCGCCTACAAGCTCCTCGACGACGGCGTCAAGGTGCTCCTGCTCAACCTCGGCGGCACCAAGATCGTCAACTCGATCGGCATTTCCATCCTGATCGAGATCATCGAGAAGATGATCGAGATCGAGGGCAAGCTCGGGTTCTGCTGCCTCACCCCGACCATCGAGAAGACCTTCCAGATCATGGGCCTCGCGCAGTATGCGCCCATCTTCCCCAACGAAGAGACCGCCGTCGCCCAGCTCCGCGCCTGAGATGACCGGGACGGGCGGTCCGGCTTCCCAGGACTGGAACGAGCTTCTCGGCCTCTACCGCGACGAAGCCGGCGAGGTCACGCTCCCCGACCGGCTCCTCGGTCTCTGGGCTCGCGAGCACGGCGCCGCCGCCGCCGGCCTCTATCTCCTCAAGGACGGCTTCCTCCATCAGGAGGCCGCCACCGGACCCGGGCTCCCGGAGTCGATCGACGAGGCTACCTTCGACTCCGAGCACGGCCCTTTCCGCAGCCTCCGCTTCCCCGACGGCCGGCTGGTTTATGCGCCCAGCGATGGGGCTGAGGATTACGCGGATGCCGCGGCGGATCCACTCACCGTCCTGCTCGCCTCCCTGATCCGGTCCTGCCGCCTGAAGCGGGATCTCAAGGACCAGCAGTTCCAGATCAACTTCCGGGTCGTCGAGCTGGAGAATCTTTACGACGTCGGGCTCGCCATCGCCGCTACCCTGGACCTGGACCGCCTTTCCGAGGAGATCCTCCTGCGCGCCGTCTCTCTCCTCGACGCGCGCCGCGGCGCTCTCTACATCCTGGGCGAGGGCGACAGCCGCGAGTACCGGCTCACCCGCACCTTCGGCGGCGAGGCCGCGCGCTCGGTCGACGCCGACGATCCCGATCTCTTCTCGTTCCTTGCCGGCTCGGCTTCGTCTCCTGGGCTCCTCCCGGGCGCGACGTATCTCCTCGGCCTGCCCATCGCCGTCGAGAACGAGCCCAAGGGCCTCCTCGTCGTGGGCGACAAGGAGAGCCGCCGCGGTGTCGGGCCTTTCCTGCCGTCGGACCGGCGCACGCTCGCCTTGTTCGCCAATCAGGCCGCCATCGCTCTCGAGAACGCCCGCCTGCACCGCGAGGCCCTGGAGCGCGAGCGCCTGGAGCGCGAGATGCACCTGGCGGCCGAGATCCAGCGCACGATCCTCCCCAAGGGCGCGCCTGCCGTGTCCGGCTATGAGCTCGTCGGCTGGAACCGTCCAGCCCGGCAGGTCGGCGGCGATTACTACGATCTCCTCGCCTTGCCCGACGGCCGGGTGGAGCTGGTCGTCGGCGACGTTTCGGGCAAGGGCATCCCGGCCGCCCTCATGGTGTCGACCCTGCACTCGGCCCTGCGCCTGCTCCTGGACCAGGCCGGCTTCGGACCCTCCCTCCTGGAGCGTCTGAACCGCCACATCCTGGAGTCCAGCATGGCCAACAAGTTCATCACCCTGTTCATGGCCGAGCTGGAGCCCGAGACCGGGCTGCTGCGCTATCTGAACGCCGGCCACAATCCCGGCTTCCTGGTGCGCCCGAACGGCCGGTTGGAGGAGCTGTCGTCGAGCGGCGTCCCCCTGGGATTGCTGCCGAACAGCCGTTATCAGCCCCGCGAGCTCGTGGTCGAGCCGGGCGACATCGTCTGCATCTACAGCGACGGCATCACCGAGGCCGAGTCGGTCGACGAGGAGGAGTTCGGCACCGAGCGGCTGATCGAGCTCCTCCGCAAGCATCAGGGCTTCACCCTGCAGGAGGTCCTGGAGACCCTCCAGGGCGCCGTCACCCGGTTCGCGAGGGGCAAGCCTCAGTACGACGACCAGACGGTGGTTTTGCTGCGGCGGGAGTAGGGGGGCTACAATCCCCCCTCATGAAGACCGCCGCCCAATTCCTCTGGCTTCTCCTCTTCCTGCCCAACCTGGTTTCCGCCCAGCCGGCCAAGAAGCCCCAGTGGTCTTTGGCGATCCACGGCGGGGCGGGCACGATCCCCAAGGACATCCCGGAGAGCCAGAA
>DASUNJ010000347.1:0-11875 GCA_036277235.1 Thermoanaerobaculia bacterium
AGCCTGAAGAGGTACTGCCCGGGAATCGGCTTGGTGCAGGACAACGACGCCATGCTGGAGGAGTTCGACCTGGGCCGCGATCGTGACGATGACGATGACGAGAAGGATTGAGGTTTTGGCGGACGGCGCGACCCAGACAGCTACGTAGGGTCGCCCGTCCGCCGCCGGCAGGTTTCAGTTCGGTGTGACCCGCCCGGTTGCAGTCTTCGCGGGCTGGCCATAGCGGCGCTGCATCAGGAAGCGAGCCCAGTCCAGGACATACTTCTCGACCCTCGACCGGACCTCCTCTACCTGGGGCACGGTGCCGCCCCGGCGCCCGCGGAACGATTCAGGATCGTCGAGCCATACGGCGACATAGCCGCCCTGATCGCGATACCCTCGCTCCAAGATGCGAACCTCCCGGCGATTCTTCCCAAATGCGATGACTCGCCAGATGGCGCTGGAATCCAACCGTTCAAGCTGCGGCAGGACCCTCTTCGCCTTCACCTTCACTTTCTTACCGCCGGCCCTCAAAGCGATCCCGGAGACCTCCCCAGGCGCCAGCTCAAACTTCTCGGTCGGTTTTCCTGCTTCCTTGAGGACCAGCGGAGCTCCGAGGATGCGGGCGTAGTCCCCCTCCTCGCTGGCAAAGGCGAAGAGGGCGCCTCCGTTCTCCACATAGCGGGCCAGGAGAGCCGTGACCTCGGGCGTGGTCCGCAGGCGCGCCAGATCCTTGTCGTCGAGGACGAGGAGCTCCAGATCCTCCAGGCGGCTTGCCAGCAAGGCGCGCAGGGCCTCCTCGTCGCGAGGAAGGGAGTCGGTCATGACGGGAGCGGCATTTTCGGGCGCCGGAGCGGTCTGTTCCGGCGTTGCCGGGGCGGAGAGCGGCGCACCTGTCGGGGAAGACGCCGCCGCATTCTCCAGGATGGGGGTCGCGATATATTGAAGCGCTTTCTTCCCGGCACTGGCCAGCGCGTCGGTCAAAGCGCCTCGATCCTCCTCCTCGTCCTCCTGCCGGGTGTACAGCAGCCGATCGAGGATCTTGGAGAGGTCTCGATCGATGTACACGTCGTGGACCAGTGGGTCGGGGGGGGCGCCGAGGGCCGAGAGCCGCCCTCCGATCGTCAATCGGGTCTTGATCCGCAGCCGCGGGACCTCCTGTTTCTTCTCCTGTTTCTTCCCCTGTTTCTCCTCCTCGTCCTTCTGCGCCTCGGCGTCCCTTTGCGGAACATTCCTGAGGATCGGCCCCTTCTGCTCGTCCCGCACGTCGAAGAACGGCGGCGCGGAGCTCTCCGCCGCGAGCAGGACGTTGCGCCGCCAGCCGGTCAGGCCCTGGATGTCGGTGGTGGCGCTGTACACGTCCACCGGCAGGCTTTCCTGCTCCATCCAGGCTCCGAAGCTCAGGGGCAGCTCCACGCGATGGCGGGTCGCCTCTCCCTCGAGCGCAACCCTGCTCGCCGGCCGGGATCCGGTCGTCGCTAGGGAAACGGAGCTCGTCTCCCGCACCAGGGAGGTACGGACCAGCTTCTCCTTGTCCTGGTCGCGGATGGTGACATCGGATTGGTGTATATGGTAGCTCGGCTCCCAGATGATCATCTCGTACTCGCCGGCAGGCAGGGTATCGCCGTTTTTATAATCCTCGAAGAAGAGCTCGCCTCCCTTGAACCCCTCGAAATCGAACCTCTGGCCGGACGTGATCACCGTTCGGCCGTAGTCGGAGATGTAAGGAAGCTTCTCCTCGAACAGGTCGCAGTCCTCGTCGTCGCCGTACTCGGACGGAGGCTCGAGGTTGTTGATCTCCAGCCGGGTGGCAATGAGGACGGTGCGCCGGGGGCGATGGTTGAAGTCCTCGTCCAGGTACTGGCGCTTGACCTGGGGGGCGAGGGAGCCGCCCAGCTTGCGGAAGGTGAACCCCAGCGTGTCGATATCCAGGGTCTCGGTCGCGAGCGGATCGACGTGGACCACGTACCTGCGCAAGCCGGCGGGCAGCCGCTCGAGGGGCACCTGGCTGGTGCGGTCGTAGACTCGCACGCGGCCGTCGTCGTACGCCTCCCAGCGGGATGCCTCTTCCTGCTTCAATTCATAGCCGGGGCGCTCGAGGCGCATGGAATACCAGCCGCTGAGCAGGTTCTTGACCATGTACGTCGTGGGGTCGGTAATCCAGGACTCGACGATGTCCTGCTTGGGCTCGCTGATGATGGTGGCGCTGCGCTCGACGGGAGGCTTCTCCTCGTCCAGGGCGCTGTCCAGCAGGATCGGTGTCAGGAGGACCTTGACCTGCTCGGGCTCGGAAAGCTTGATCTTGAGCTGGCCGAAGTACGGGCGCAGGTACTCCTGCTCCAGGGCGACTCCGAGCCGTTCGACGATGGCGCGCAGGCAATTGACCGGCCCGTCGCGCTGTGCGGCGGCAATGATGCGGCCGTCCGAGCGGGAAAGGAGCTTCGCATCGATCTCGATGCGCCGGCCGCTGCGGGTCTTTCCGCCGCTCGTTGTTCCCTGGGTGGAGACCTCCGAGATGTCGTCGAGCAGCGTCACGCTGCCGATGACGATCGCATCGATCTTCTCGAGCAGCTCCTTGGCCGACGGGTCTTCCGGCTGCAGATTGGTCAGACCTTTCTGATTGCGCTTCCATTCCTCGATCACGTTGCCGAGCTTCTGGCGCTCGACGACGACGAGCTGGCTCTTGCGCTTGAAGTAGGTGACCAGCATGGCCTGCACCGAGGAGCCGTACTTCTGGTTCTGGGCGTTGGAGTTGGTGTCCTCGAACTCGAGAACGGCGACGCGCGGCTTGCGCTGGGCGGTGTAGCGCCCTGTCACGGAAAAGCTGGTTTCCTGGGGTAATTCCTGGGCCAGCCCTTCGCGAGCCGCCGCGGCGAGCAGAACCGCCGCGGCGATCCTTGGAACGATCCGCAATTTCCTCATGGGGAGCCCTCCTCGTAAACGTAGGGAGTCATTTTGTGGATGACGCTTTTGGCAAGGTCGGCGGCGGCCATGTTGCACGCCGAAGAGGCGCTGAGCTGAGCGCGGGGGATCTCGATGGAGCCCAGCTCGTGCACCTGCGTGCGGATCTGGAGCCGGGAGGAGACGGAAAGCCTGCAGGAACGAAAGCCATCCTCGTCGGGAGGATCGACCTCGGGAGCGCTGCCGTCGACTCGGAGCCTCCAGCCCGCGACGCCCGACGCCGGGAACCTCCGCGCAAGCCCGAGGAATGCCTCGTCGAAAGCGACCGGAAAGGACCGGCTACCCACGATCTCGACAAGGAACCTGTCGTTCCCCTCGCCCAGCCTCAGCGTTCGGACCGCTCCGGCCGCCCTGATTGGCGCTGGGGCTGAGGGAGGGGTCTCCGAAGGCCTGTCCGGTTTCTGTGAGGAAGTCTGTGGGGGAGTGGGAATGGGAGTGGAGGTGGCGGCTGCGCGCTCTCCTGCCGGAACGAGCGTCGCTGGCTGCGGCTCCCGTCGATTCAGAAGAGTCGGCAGGAAAACGAGAACGCTCAAGAGGAGCAGCGCCCCGGAGGCAACTGCGATGGCATGCGCCCGCTGCGGGCGGAGTTGCTCCGAAGGCGGGAACAGGATGCCCGTGGGAGTCCGGAGGAGCAGGACCGGGATGGCCCAGCTGCTGCCGTCGGGCTCCAGATCGTGGATCGCCTGCCTCCCTTCGGTCACCGCCTCTTCCACCGGCGCGCCGCGCGCGAGCTGCTTGTAGAAGGCTGCGCTGAAGGTGACGGCATGGCGGTCCTCGACCGCGGACTGCATGGCGACGACGGCCGGCACGCCTCCGAGGAGCAGGGCTGCCGCGACTCCGGCAAAAGGGTTGTGGCCGGGGCTGCCGCTGGTCACCGCGGTCTGGCAAGCGTTCAGCACGACGAGCCGCAACGAGCTCACGTCCTTGATCTTGGTCGAGAGGTTCCGGCCCGAAAGCACCTCCCGTTCCCCGCCGGGTTTGCGCAGCAGGAGCGCGCCCTCGCCGCTGTGCTCGTCGAAGGTGCCATGCCCCATGTAATGAAGGACCTGGAACGGAGCGGCATCGAGGGCCGCGCGCAGGGCGCGGGCATCCGGGTTCTCCAGGATCTCCAGGACGATTCCGGCCGTCTGGTGAAGAGCCCTCCTCAGCTCCTGCAATTCCTCCGCGAGGGCGAGCTGCTCCGTCCCCGGCAGTTGGGAGACGACGGCAAGGATCCGGAGGGGTGGAAGGAAAGGCTGCTCCGGCACAGGGCGGGCGATGTCGAGCGAGCGGACGATCGGGGTCCGCCGGCTCAGCGCGAGGAAATCGTCGGTGTCCTCCCGGAACAGGAGCTCCCAAGGCAGGCCGTGAAGACGCTCGAGCCCGACTCCCCGAGGGTTGATCCGCAGGCGAATCCGTAGCCCTCGGCGAGGCCCGACAAGGCTCAGGCTCTGGAGGAGCAGATCGTTGATCTGGCCCGAAAAGAGGGATCGAAAGAGCTGCCCCCCCAGCCGCGAGGGTGACACGGGGCGATCGAAATCTCCCAGAGGCCCGGACTCGGCTTCCCTTGGCAACTGAAGGGTCGCTTCACCCTCGCCTGCCGGTGAGCCCAGAACGCGTACCAGGTATCCGCCGTCGACCGGAGGACCGAGCTGCACCTCGAAGTCGTCGTAATGCATAGGCCATAAGACAGACACCCTCGCCGCAGCATGGTTTAGCCCAGGCACCGCTGGCGCCGTTGGCGAGCCAGACTCTGGAAGAGGTTTCGAAGAGCCGCGCTAGGGGCGACCGACCGTCGTGACGTGCGATGAGGTGATGCGCCATCTGTCACCGGCGCGGGCCCAGACGTGCGTGAACGCGAACGCACCCGTGGTCTCCTTGGTGCCGACTCGGATGCTCCGGTCCGCGAGACCCGTGACGATGGCTGAGTCGGGGAAGACTTTGACGGACAGATCGGACGTCGCGTATCTGGAGTATCGCCAATCTCCGTCATTGAAAAACGACATGTACTCGACCTTGCGCGCGATCTGTCCCTCGAATCCGATGTGAATCAGATCTTCGGCGAGCAGGCTGTCGACGGTTGCGCCATCGCGGTCGAGAACCGCCGCGGCGAACCGCCTCTCGAGATCGAGGAAGGTCTCGGATGACGGTGAGGCCATCAAGCTGAGGAGGAGAAGGACGGTAAGATAGGGCATCGATTGAGTATAGCCGCTCGTCGAGCGGCGAAGGGAGGCTCTGAATGATCCGCAGCGTCCGGCCGGTCCTCGTCGTCGTGCTGTCCCTGCTCTCCTTGCCGCTCGCTGCCCACGCGCAGAGATCGCAGCCATCCGCCAAGGCTTCTCCCAACAAGCTGGCCGCCATGGCGTCGGTGGACACACACCGCGCCGAGCTGGTGGACCTCTCCGACCGGATCTGGCGCTACGCGGAGACGGCTCTGCGCGAGACGCGCTCGGCCAAGGCGCTCGCCGACCACGCGGAGACTCAGGGCTTCCGGGTCGAGCGCGGAGTGGCCGGCATGCCCACGGCGTTCGTGGCCAGCTACGGCGAGGGCAAGCCGGTCATCGCGATCCTGGGCGAGTACGATGCCCTGCCCGGCATCTCGCAGAAGGCGCAGCCGACCAAGGAGCCCCTCGAGGCCGGCGCTCCGGGACACGGCTGCGGGCACAACCTGTTCGGCGCCGCGAGCCTGGGAGCCGCCATGGCGGTCAAGGAGCTGATCGCGGCGGGCAAGCTGCGCGGGACCATCCGTTTCTATGGCACGCCGGCGGAAGAATCGGTCGGCGGCAAGCTCTACATGGTCCGCGAGGGACTGTTCCGGGACGTGGACATCGCCCTCGCCTGGCATCCGGACACCGAGATCCGCGCCGACACGAAGAGCTCGCAGGCCATGGTCGATTTCGTCGTCGAGTTCCGGGGCAGGGCGGCCCACGCCGCTTTCGATCCCTGGAACGGCCGCAGCGCCCTGGATGCCGCCGAGCTCTTCACGCACGGTTTGAACCTGATGCGCGAGCACGTTCAGCCGAGCGTGCGCATGCACTACGTCGTCCTGGACGGCGGCGACGTTCCCAACGTGGTGCCCGAGCACGCCCGCATCTGGGCCTGGGTGCGGGATTCGAAGCACGCCTCGGTGGATGTGCTGCTCGAAAGGGTACGCAAGATCGTCCAGGGCGCGGCGCTCGCCGCCGAGGTCGAGGGCGAGCTCAAGGTGCAGTCCGGCGACTACGAGATGTTGCCCAACATGGCCGGCGCGAAGCTGCTCCAGGCCAACCTGGACTGGCTCGGGCCGCTCCAGTTCACGCCGGAGGAGCAGGAGCTGGCGAAGACGATCCAGCGCGAGACGGGCGTGGAACAGAAAGGGCTCGACGGCGAGGTCAAGCCGCTCGACGAGCATCCGGGGCCGCCGGACGGCGGCTCGACCGATGTCGCCGACGTGAGCTGGAACGTCCCGGTCATCCATCTCACGGTGACGACAGGCGCCGCGGGTGCTCCCTGGCACGCCTGGCCGGTGGTGGCCTGCGCCGGCATGTCGATCGGCCACAAGGGATTGACCTACGCGGCCAAGGCCCTGGCCGCGACAACCGTCGACCTCTTCGAGAGCCAAGGCCAGCGCGACGCCGTCCGCAAGGAATTCGCGGAGAAGACGAAGGGGCAGACCTACAAGGGCTACATCCCTGCCGGCCCGCCGCCCATTCCGAAGGATTGAGCCGTGTTACCATCCTTCGCGATCCACTTCTGCGGAGGAATTCGCGATGAGAACCCGGCTGGCGCGCTGGTCCTGGTTATCGTTCCTTGCCCTGTCCCTGGGGATGATTGTGCCTGCCCCTTCGTTCGGGCAGGAAGCAGAGGCAACGCCCGCAACGGCAACGGCAGCCGTGCCATCTGCGGCGGCGGCTCCGGCCGCGAAGGCCAGTCCTCCGCGTGTCACCGAGGTGCGGAGCAACAATCCGAAGCATCCCAACAGGGCGGGCCTGGGCGACGCGGTGATCATCACCGTGACGGGCCTCGGCGCGCATCTGGATGGAGACCAGGAGGCGTGCGAGGACCTCATCCTGTTCCTGGCGGAGGTCCCCATCCCCGGCAATCCTCCCGAAGCCTGCGACCCCTATACCGGGCAGGTCCGCTTCCTGCTGGACCGCACGCCCGACTCGGACCAGGCCTGGCACGTGCTCCTGGCCGAGCCCGTGAGCTTCACGAAGAAAGTCGAGGTGAGCGTCGGGACCAAGGGGCGTCTCGCCTTCCCCACGAACGTAAAGGACTTCGAGCTGGAGATCGTGCCGGCCATCGAGTTCGTGGGCTTCCTCATCGGGCTCCTGCTGGCGATCCTGATGATGGCGCACCTGGCGAGGACCACGACGCTCCTGCGGGACCGGGTCCCCGGGCTGCCGGCGGCCCAGGCTCCCTACAGCCTGTCCCGGTTCCAGCTCGCGTTCTGGTCTCTCCTGGTGATCGCGGCCTATCTCTTCATCTGGCTGATCACCCAGGAGCTGGACACCATCACCGGCTCGGTCCTGGCGCTGCTGGGGATCGGCTCCGCCACCGCCCTGGGCGCCACGATCATCGACCAGGGAAAAGCGGACAATCCGCCGGCCAGCGCTCCTCCCGTCGTGGAGGCGCCGCCGGGAACGGTCGCTCCCGCGACCCCGGCGGCTCCCGTGGCGTCCAGGGGATTCCTGAACGACGTCCTTTCGGACGACCAGGGGATCAGCATCTATCGCTTCCAGCTTTTCGCCTGGACCCTGGTGCTGGGGGTGATCTTCTGCGCTTCGGTGTACAACGGCCTGGCGATGCCTCAGTTCAGCACCACGCTGCTCGGCCTGATGGGGATCAGCTCCGGCACCTATCTCGGCTTCAAGGTGCCGGAGAATTCGGCGAATCCGTAGGGGTATCGGAGGGGGTGGGGAGCGTGAAGCAGATCCTGCTCCCCTCGCCGAGCTTGCTCTCCGCCCAGATCCTCCCGCCATGGGCTTCGACGATGCACCTGGAGATGAAGAGGCCGAGGCCGACGCCTCTCCGGTCATTTTTCCCAACCTGCCAGAAGCGCTCGAAGATGGCCTCCAGCATGTTGTCGGGGATACCCGACCCGGTGTCGCTGATGGAGACACGAAGCTCGTCTCCGGCGCGTTCGCCGCGAACCCGGATGCTGCCGCCTTCCGAGGTGAACTTGATCGCATTCGAAATGGTATTGGCGAGCACCTGGAGCATCCGGTCGTGGTCGAGCTCTGCCGGAAGGGGGCGCTCGGCGATCTCCGCCTGCAGGGAGATGCCCTTGGCTGACGCGGCGGCCTGAAACGTATCCACCGCCTCGTCGATCAGCGTGGTCGCATCGCCGGGTGCCGGCGTCAGGGCGAGCTTGCCGGCGTCGATGCTCGCGACGTCGACCAGGTCTCCGATGAGCCGGTTCATGCGGGCGGCGTAGCGTTGAATGCGCGTCGTCGCCAGGAGCGTCTGCTTCCCATCCTCGTCGTCGTTGGCCCTCGCCGAGAGCAGCTCCGCGCTCATGACGATTCCGCCAAGCAGATTGCGCAGGTCATGGCTGACGAGGCCCAGGAAGTTGTCCCGGTTCGCGAGCGCGACATCGGAGCGCGCGCGCTCCGTCAGCAGGAATCTGTCGGTCTTCTCTCTCTCCAGGGGCAGCAGCCGCGACAGGACGCGGGCATTCTCGTGGCGTTCGCGGCGGAGGATCTCATCCGCGGAGTCCCGCTCCTCCTGGAGGGCTTCGTCTTCCAGCACCCGCTCTTCGGCGAGGATGGTGCTCGTCGCGTCCGGTGGCAAAATCTCATCCAGCCGCTGATCCTCCTTGGCACGCGCCTCGGTCAGGACGGCGTCCGCGCTCTCCCGCGCGCGGGAGAGAACCAGGTCCGAATCCTCCTCTTCGGCCGCGTGCCTTTCGGCCAGCGCCCGATCGGTCTTTTGTCTTTCGGTGCGCAGGCTCTCGTCCGTCTGATCGCGCTCTGCGGACGCTTCATGGGCAGCCATGACTCCACCTTAACACGGCCACTTTGGTAGAATGTACAGCGGACAAAAGAGGAGGGTACGATGACAGCCAAGCTCCTTCTCGGACTCCTGCTGACCACGACTCTCGCAGCGAGCGCCGCGCCGGACCGGCCGCAGCCCATCGAGGACCCCTGTGCGCTGGCGAGGCGCATCGCGCAATCGCCGCCCTGCCTCGCCGGGTCCGCGTGCGAAGCCCTGGACCTCTGGCGCAAGAATTTCGGCCTCCCGGACGTCTTTCCGGCCGGCGCGGGGCAGCTCCCGCCCGAGCTGGCTTCGCGGCTTCCGGATTCCGAGGTGACCCTCGGAAACTTGGAGTCCTACGAGTCTGCCTTCCAGCGGCTCGGCAAGGCCTCCGGCGTCGAGGTTCTCCTCCACCCCAGCGTGAAGGGAGAGAAGCTCGACGGCCAGCTCGGCCCGATGCCTGTCGAAAAAGCATGGAAGGTCCTCCTCGGCAGCGGAGGCTTCCTCACGCATTTCGACGGCGAACGGCTGCTGGTCGCCAAGGCGCCTTCCGGCCAGCCGCGTCCGCGTCAGCTTGGGAGGTCCTGGCCTTCCACGTTCGACTGCCGGGTTCGCTGACGGGCTTTTCCGCACCATCGGCCCCGGATTCGGGAGACGGCGCCGAAACCGCCTGACGCAGGGCGGAGGACGCGGCACCGGTCGCCGCCGTCCCCGCCCGCCGCCCGGATGTTTCCGGTCCCGTTGCCGAGCGGTCCGCGGGCCGCGAGATGCCACGCTGCAACGAATCTGCAACGCAATGCCGGCCTCCGGAGACGGTTTGCCACGCTCCCGCGCTTTCCGGACGCGCTACGGAAACTCCGGGCCACGCTCCCGTTCCTTCGGCAGCGTTGCCGCGATCCTCGGCAGCGCAGCCCGTAAACGCGGAGCGTGGCAATGGGTTGCGGCAGCGTTGCAATCAAACCCAGTAGCGTTGCCCGAAGTTACGGGAGCGTTGCCCCCCAATGCGGCAGCGCAGCCCGCGATCACCGCAGCGTTGCCGGCGAACGCGGGAGCGTGTCAAATATCTTCCGCAGCGTTGCAGGAACGCTCCTTGGCGTTGCCGCAGTCCTCCGTTGCATGGCGGGAGTGTTCCGGAGCGCAGCAGGAGGCCTCGGCGGCGTTGCAGGAGAATGGAGCGCAGCGGCAGGAGTCCGGAGGAGGTCCTCCGGCATCTTCGGGGCAATCGGCTACGATTCCGGCATGGGTCCACAGGCCATCTTCATCGCGTTCCGCGGACGCATGCTCGGAAGAGCGATCGTCCACAAGCGGCTATTCCTCCGCACGCTCCAGCTTTACCTGGAGCCGGAGCCAGGGGTTGAGCTCGGGCTGGAGGTCTGGTGCGAGCCGGACTGGCAGGTCGTCGGCCGGGACGGTGTGATCGCGGGGTCTGGCACCATCGACTTCGATACGGAGGCGGAGGATCCCGACGTTCTGCACCGGATGGTCTCCAGGGTAACCGACGTGCTCAAGGGCTGTATCGTCGAGGATGCCGCGGTCGACGCCCAGACCTTCGAGTTGGAGATCCAGCTCAGCGGCGGCCTTGCCGTCCGCACCTTCGTGTCCGACCCCACCGAGCCGGACCAGTGGCTCATCCGCGACCCGTCAGCCGACATCTGGCTGAGCGGCACGCCTGCCGGCCTGCAAGTCGAAACAAGCGCTGAGCGCGACGATCGTCGCGGGTGAGTTCGAACGATCCGCCGCTCTCGCGCAATCGCGCAGCAGGGCAGGATTGACAGGAAGGCCGGCAGGACACATACTTGGCATCCAAAGGTTCCCACCTGCCGACAAGTGCCCATGGGGCACTTCTACCCAAGCGGTAGATAGGCGGGTGGGTCAAATTTTTTCGGCTTGGTAGTACAGGGTCCTGCCCCGGCGGAAGATGTCGAATTCAGTCCTCACCGCAGGCTTGATCTTCTCGTAAGACCGCGAGTCTCCGTCCTTCCACTTCTTGGCTATCGCCCAGCAGCAGTAATCAGCGACTTGGAGCATCGGGTGTGCCGAGGAGGCGTGCAGCAACAGCCTATAGGGGACTGTGATGTCCGGATCATTCCCCAGATAGGTCTTGACGGTGCTCTCGAAGATGTTCTTCTTCTTCCGGACTCCGATTCTCGCCGCCCAGATGTTGATGTGCTCGATTCCGCTGTCGTTGTGATTCTTGAAGATCCAGCGCAGCAAGATGCGCAGGAGCTTCGCGTAGAACACGTGCTCTTCGCGGGATTCACTTTATCCTTCTGGGCGATGATCGAATCAACACAGAAACATTCGTGCGCGCAGTGGCGCGCGAGCATCTCGTATACCTGATCCCTGACCACCTGCCTGTCCTCGGTGGCGTGAAACTCGTCTCCGATCTCCAGGCCCGCTGCCGCCATGCCGTGCTTCATGGCGAAATATTCGTTGAAGATAGATGAGCAATCGCGCGCAGAGACCGCCGTGAGGATGAAGTACTTCGAACCTTTGGGAGAGAAGTCGAAAGTTCCCGATTCGTCGATGAAGATGTTCAGCGTCCTGTTGCCTGACGGATGCATGCTGGTCGCTCGGTCTCCTTCCAGACCTTCGCTGCGAGTGGCTCCTGACGCCGCTTTTCCGAGATTCTCTCCGGGTGCGCTTTTCGTCCATGGCCTGTTCTTCCTGGTCGCAACTATATACGAAGGAGACGCCATCCCTCAGGAGGTGGGGACAGGCCGATCATCCGGCCATGGCAGGCACCCGCAAGTCCGCGGCTTCGGCCCCTTCCATGTGAAGGCCTTCTCGCAGAAAGGCTGTCGCGGCTGCGACGACCTTCTCATCCCAGAGGATGCGGGTGTGCCCGAGCCCTTCGGTGGCCATGAACCGGGCCCCGGGCCAGGAGCGCGCGAGCGCTTCTCCTCCCGCGAACGGCGCCTCGCGGTCCGCCCGGTCGTGGATGGCGAGCAGCGGGATTCGCATGCCCGGCGCCGCCCTTCGGGGATCGAGCTCGCGCATG
>DASUNJ010000348.1:0-8410 GCA_036277235.1 Thermoanaerobaculia bacterium
GGCGCTGTTCTTCGGCACCGACGACATCTCCTTCTCCACCACGTCGGACGGTCTCCCCGGCGTGACGCGCTCGTTCACGCGGCTCTCCGACGCCGCCGAGGAAGCCGGCCAGAGCCGGATCTACGGCGGCATCCACTGGCAGTTCGACAACGAGGGCGGGCTCGCGAGCGGCCAGGCCCTCGGCGAGCACGTGTTCTTCAACGTCCTCACGCCGCTCGACCCGGAGCCCGGCCCCTGCGTCTCCGGCCCCAGCACGCTCTGCCTCGCCGGCGGGCGCTTCAAGGTCGAGGCGACCTGGAAGACGGCAAGCTCCCAAGGCCCCGCTTCCGCGGTGAGCCTCGGCGCCGACTCGGGCAGCTTCTGGTTCTTCGACCCGGACAACTCCGAGCTGACCGTCAAGGTGCTCAACGCGTGCGCCGGCTTCGACCGCTTCTGGGTCTTCGCCAGCGGCCTGACCAACGTCGAGGTGCTGATCAAGGTGACGGACACCGAGAGCCGCCACGTCCGCCAGTACTTCAACCCGCAGGGCAAGCCGTTCGCGCCCATCCAGGACACGGACGCCTTCGCCACCTGCCCGTAGCGGAGAAATTCCGCGGCGTCCGCCCCATCTTCGGGAGACGCCGCGGAAAACGCCTGACGCAGCGCGGAGGAGACGGCACCGGCCGCCGTCGCCTCCGCGCAACGCCGAGAGCCTTCCCTCTCCGCCCCCGCTCCCTCCATGCAACGCAACGAGCCTCCCCGCGCCCGCTCTGCAACGCAACGGCGCCGCGCGGAGACTGTCTGCTACGCTGCGGAGCTTTGCGGCCATGCTACGGAAACTCGGGGCAACGGTGCCGCGTCTTCCGCAGCGTTGCCCGTGAATGCGGGAGCGTGGCTAGAAGCTTCCGCAGCGTTGCCCCGAGTTTCGGGAGCGTGGCAAGAAACTTCGTAGCGTTGCCCCGCAAATCGGCAGCGTTGCCCGCAAACTCGGGAGCGTTGCAATCCGTTGCGGCAGCGTTGCCCGCAGTTCGGGGAGCGTTGCAAAACACTTCCGTAGCGTTGCAGGAGATCTGCGTTGCACAGCTGGACGGCTCCGCAGCGTTGCAGGCGAGCGCCGCGGCGAGGCAGGAAAGTGCCGCGGCAGGGCAGGAAAGCTCCGCGCCGCGGCAGGAATCTTCCTCAGCGTTGCTGCAACGCTCCGGAGCGTTGCATTCGCTTTGACGAGAGCAGCCGAGCGGCATAGCATGTGCGCCAACCTGAGGCCACGCGTGCCATGCTTCGATACATCGAGTTGAAGACCGGATACAACGACGACGGCCCTGCCTGGATCGGCAGGGTCCGGCTCTCTAAATCCGGCCAGACCGTGTATTTCAACGGCAAGGCATTCAAGCGTGGCAGCGCCGGTGCCTCCGGCAACCACTACGACCTCGAGACGGGCGATTCCTACTGGATCTCCGGAGTCAAGAAGGACGGCCAGGACCGGCACCGGGCCGGTTCCGGCAAGATCACGATCGAAGCCTCCGCCGTCGCCGCGTACCTGGATACGGTCAGCGCCAAAGAGCTGGACCTTTCGAAGTTCGAGATCTCCGACGATATCGAGCCCGCGGATCCGGGGAAGTTCTACGGCCGCGAAAACGAGCTGCTGTAGGTTCCATCCCCTTCGCCTTTCCCGAAAGATTTCGGCGGCGTCCGTCCTATAGGCACTGACCCGCAGAAGCCGACCGGCCATCCCGACCCGGTCCAGAAAGGAGAGGTCATGCGCAGATGGAGCCTCGATCAGGTCGTCAACGCGGCTATCCTCGCGAGTTTGTTGCTGCTTGCTCCCAAGACAAGCTCAGCTCAGGACCCGCCCACCCTCAAGGTCTCCGCCACCTTGACCAAGCCACTCTTCCAGCCCGACGCGCGGTACGACGACACTCTCGTGGTGATCGTCGAGGACGCGGACGGGAACCGTGTGGAGGCCGAGGTCGAGGCCGAGGTCGGAGCGGGCCCCGTAGCCCTCTACACCTCGGATTCGACGGAAGAGGCCGCCACGAAGACCGCTACGTCCACCGGCGGTGCCGCGAGCTTCGGGGTCGCGACGGAGGAATCCGTCGGAGAGATCCAGAACGACTTCTTCGTGATCGTCCGGGCCAAGGCAATCGAGGGCGGCGCGACCGGCCAGACCGTGGTCCAGGGGGATGTCGGCAGCGGCTTCGAGCAGTCGTTCAGAAGCGAGCGGGTTTCCTCGGAAGTGTTCACCGGCGTCACGATGGCGCGGGCCTATGACGAGGAGGGCGCCAGCACCGGCTTCGACGAAACTTCCATGGTCGTGCGGTTCCGGGTCGATACTCTCTGGCTCACCACGAAACCTCAAGCCCTCCATACCGGACTCGAGTTGCAGTTCGGCACCTTCCCGACGACGACGACGGCGAGTATCAATGTCAATGACCCCAAGGTCACCGAGTTCGCCGACGCCTATACGGGCAGCATCCTCGCGATCTATCAGCCCGGAGGCCGCCTTTGGTCGAGCTATACACCGACCTCCCAGAACAGGGATCCCGACCTCCGCTATGACGCCTTCCGTCACGGATTCATCGGCCGCGTCGGCGTGACCTCGCGCGAGGGAAAGAGCGGCAGCAACAACGACACCGACATCCTCCACTACCGAGTGGGCTATCTCTTCACGCACCATCAGACGCGGGCCTCCCATCCCGAGGCTGATGCCGTCAACGTCTTCCCGATGAGGTTCGTCGAGATCTCCGTGGGCCGCTACGAGGAAATCTTCGACCAAGAGGACGACACCCGCTTGATCGTGGAAGCCGGCCTGCGCCTGCCGGGGCTGGGCAACGACGCCATCCCTTTCTACGGAGGCCTTTTCCTGAATGCGGGAGAAGGACAGGATGACTTTCGGGTCTTCGGCGGATTCCTCTTCAAGCTCGACAGGATCGTGAGCGCTTTTCGCTAAACATAAGAAAGTAGTCAGCCGGCCAGCACCCATGAGCCCGCGGAAACAGTTTCCAGAGCGCCCACGGCGTGGGCGACCGCCAGCGCGATCTTGCGGCCGCCGCGCCCGGAGGGCTCGATGGGATTGGCGTAGTCCGCGGGCTCGTTGCAGACGAGCCGCAGCTCGATGGCGGGCAGGCTCAGCTCGAAGGCGGTCCGCAGGATCACGTCGTTGAACAGCGTGAGCGCGATCCGGGCGTGGCGCGCGTGCTCGGGGTCGGGCAGGTTGCCGTTGTAGATGGTGCAGAGCGCCGTCGGCCTGCCCAGCTCCAGCACCTCTTCGATGGCCGGCCGGTACTTCGACTCGAACGCCTCCATCCTCTGGTGAAAGAGCTCGAGCGCCTCCGCCGTGGAATCCACCGGCAGCTCCAGCAGGTCGCTGTTCATCAGGGCGTCGTTGCCGCCGATCGCGACCACGAGATGGGAGGCGTCCGCGGGGACCTCCCGGACCTGCGAAGAGAGATCGGAGGTCACGCTCCCGTCCACGGCGAGGAGGCTGGCCTTCCAGCCGGAAGGAAGGATCGAGCGCAGGTGCTGGATCACGTCCGGCTCCCTGCCCGTGTAGGCCGCGTTGTCGAAGATGGAATCGCCGAGGAGCACGACGTGCCGGCTCATCCTCCGACTTTATCCGGAGCCGAGAGGAGCGCGCGATACCGCTCCGCCTCGCGCGGCCTGCCCCAGGCGTCGTAAAGCTCGACGAGGCTGCGCAGGATCCTCTGCGTCTTCTCCGCGCGGGCTCCGACGCTGTCGCGCAGGACGGGATAGCTCGGGACCAGGAGCGCCTCGGCCTCGGCGAAGCGGCCCTGGCCGGCGAGCGCGGCGCCGAGGACGCTCTCCGTATAGAGGATGCGCCAGTGCCCGGGCGGCAGCTTGTCCCGCAGGACCGAGAGCGCCTCCGTGGCCAGCTCCTCCGCCCGCACATGCCGCCCCTGCGCATTCAGGAGATCCGCGAGCTTGTACAGGGTGAAGGCGACGGTGGGGTGCCGGTCGCCCAGCCGCTTGCGCTTGATCGCCAACGCCTGCTGGAGGCAGGCCTCGGCCTCGGCGAAGCGGCCCTGGGTGATCAGCCAGTTGCCCTTGTTGGCGAGGACCCTGGAGACGTCGGTGTGCTCCTCGCCGACGAGCTGGCGCAAGAGGCTCAGGGCCTCGTCGTACATCGGCTCGACCCCCTCGTCCTTGCCCTGGGATTCGAGCATGACCGCCAGATCGCTCACCACCTCCGCCCTCTGCCGGCTCACGTCCTCGCCGCTCTCGGCGAGGATCGCGAGCGCCTGGCGGTCAAGGCGCTCGGCCTCGGCGTACTGCCCGCCATGCGCCTTGACGGCCGCCAGGTAGTTCAGCGTCCGGGCCACGGTGGCGTGGCTCTCGCCGAAGAGCTTGCGGCGCATCGCCAGGGCCTGCTTCAGCACGTTCTCGGCGGCGTCGTAATCGCCGCGCAGGAAGAGGGCATAGCCGAGCTCGTGGAGGCTTTCGGCCACGAGCGGGTGCTCGACTCCGTAAGCCTGCTGCCGCAGGCGCAGCGACTGGCGCAGCAGCCGGACCGCCGAATCGTACAGCCCCAGCTTGAGGTAGGCCTCGCCCATGGTCTGCATCAGGCTGGCCCGCACCTCCGGCTGGTGCTCCAGCTCGGTCTCAATGCGGGCGGCCCCCTGGTCGAGGAGCTCGCGCGCGGTCACGGTGCTGCCCATGGCAGCGTCCGGATCGGAAAGTTGGAACAGGCCGACCAGGAAGTCCGAGATCCGGTGCGCGGCCTCGGCTTCGCTGTTGGCGCGCTTGGCCTCTTGCGCGGTACGGCGCATCTGCAGCGCCATGGCGATGGCGAACACCAGGACCAGCGCGGTGATGACCGCCAGCACGCGGGCGCGCGCCAGGGCCTGGCGCATCCTCTCCGCCTCCAGCTTCGCCCGCAGGGCCTCGGCCCGCGCCTGGCGGCGTTCCTCGATCCGGTGCAGCCGCTCGGCGATTTCGATGGCGCTCGCCGGCCGCTTCGCCGGGTCTCCGTCGACCGCGTGGGCGATGTCCTCGACGAGCAGCTCGTCCGGGATCTCCCGCTCCCATCCCGGCGCCAGGACGTGGGACAGGTCCCCCACCACCATCTGGAACAGCAGCACCCCCAGGGCATAGATGTCGGACTGGATGGAGGGCGTCTTGCCCTCGAGGAGCTCGGGCGCGAGGTAGAGGCGGGTGCCCGCCGCCGTGCTCCCCGCCTCGGGCATCATCTCCGTGAAGCCGCTGAACGTCAGCCCCTGGACCGAGATCTTCTGGGGATCGGTGAGCAGGCCGATGCCGAAGTCGGAGAGGCGGGCCTTGGGACGGCCCTCGGAATCGATCGCGATCAGGATGTTGCCGGGCTTGATGTCCTTGTGCAGCACGCCCACCGAGTGGGCGGCGGCCAGGGCCTTCGCGATCTGGGCGATGATCTCCAGCCGCGTCGCGAGCGGCACGGCCCCGGCTCCCCCCTGCGACTCGATCCACCCCTGCAGGTCGGTCCCCGTGTAATCCGACTCCAGAAAGAAGGGCGGCTCCTTGAAGTTCCAATCGAGGATGCGCCCGATGTCGTCGCGCTCGCCGAGCGTGTCCTTGAGGATGCGGAAGAGCGTGACCTCGCGCCGCAGGGCGCGCAGCCGCTGGGCGTCGTAGCAGAACTTGAAGACGCGGTGATCCCCGGTCCGTTCGTGGCGGGCGAGCCAGACCTCGCCGAAACCGCCGTCGCCGAGCTTGCGGTCGAGGACCCAGTGATGGCGCCAGGGCACCTCCTGGCCGGCCGCGGGGCGCCAGCCGAGGGTCACCTCGTCGCCGTCGGGAACGGCGCGGCGGGCTTTGGAGGTGTCGCGGGGCGCGCCGAGCGGCGCGACGCCGGCCATGCCGACCTCGAACACGTCCACCGGCTCCTGGATCCCCTGGAAGAGGTAGGGGCCATGGGCCAGCCAGCTCGGCCGCCGGTCCGCGGTCGATCCCACCACCGCCCGCCGGGCGAGATCGAACGCGGCGTGGGTCAGCAGGGTCTGACGCCCCTGGGCCAGCCCTGCCACCCGCGCGACCGTGTGCTTGGCCAGGCCGTCGACCTCGAGGAGCTTGGCGCCCTTGGCCACGTCCTCGGGAAGGTTCTCCCGCAGGAAGACCTCCCCCAGGTGGATCCCGGCCCGGGCTGCAAGCGGCAGGTCCAGCCGCTCGCCCAGAGCGGCGAGCTCCTGGTGATAGGCGAGCGCATAGGAGACGGCCTGGATCGGGCGATCGAAGAGCAGAAGGAAGCCGTCGGTCTTGTCGATCTCCCTGCCGTCCAGAGCGGGAAGAAGGGACCGCGCCATCTGGTCATGTGCGGCGAAGACTTCCTGGGCCCGGGCGTCGCCGAGCTGCTCCAGCAGACCGGTGCTGTCGAGGAGATCGATCAGCAGCAGAGTCTTGATGACGGCAACGCCGCCGTCCACACCGCGCAGTGCCGGAGCCGACGGACCGCCGCCGGCCAGGATCGGAACCTGTCCGTGGACGAGCGTACTGGCACGAATCGCTGACATGGCTGGAGGCTTCGGACGATTCTACCCCGGAAGGCTCTTACGGTACACTGGCTGAAAACCGATTGTTTCAAGACTCTAACTGCTGTCGAGGGAGGCATATGCAAATGTCCCGTGTTCTGTCGCGACCCGTGCTCCTGGCGGCTCTCGCTCTGGCCCTGCTGCCCGGAGCCTCGCCCGGCCAGAGCGGGCCGCCGACCCTCACCCTGGGCAAGGTCACGGCGAAAGGAGGACACAGGATTCGCGGCAGCGAAGACGGCGTCATCCTCAACCGCCGGTTCGGCGACGATTGTCTGCTCATCGACGCCTTGCCTGCAGTGAAGCCTGTCGCCGCCTCGCTGGGGCAGGAGGTGAACCTCGAGGTCGAGATCATTTCCTGCCGGGAAAACCCGAGCTTCCCCGCAATCCAGTGCCGTTCGTGGATCGAGAACGGCCCCTCCTCGGCCTGGGCCCAGGCTCAGGGAGCTCGATTCCTCGTTCCCGTGCCCCTGCCCGACAGCACCGGCATTCATGTCCTCCGGCTGGAGTGCAGGATCGGAGAGACCCATGCCGGTCTCGCGACCACCCTGTATCTCACGTATGCCTCCCCCAGGCCGATGGTCGATCCTCCAGATCCGGTCTGGTACGCAAGGGCTTGCGAGTGGGGCAAGGGGTTCACCGGGAATGCCAGGGAGCAGGAGGTCGCAGACCGGCTCCTCGAGGGGCTCTTTTACTTTGGTCAACGCAACTGGCGCTATGGGGTCTGCAGCATCGAGGGCGACACCTGCGTCCTCGGCGATACCCGGGTGTCGACGGCAGGGCTGCGCTGCAACTGCACCTATCAGATCTGCAAGGTGGACTGGACCGAGCTGGTGCGGGCCGAGGGCGAACGGAACTTCAGCGATTGTTATCAGTTCAGCTCCGCGTTCGAGTACATCGCGGCCACGATGGGGATCGGGGGCATGGTAGAGGTGGAGGAGCGCGGCCGCTGTGGGTTTGGATTCATGACCCGGCCCCCGGTGCGGTCCCTCGACCCGGCCTTCGCCGGCAACCTGCTGTGCGGCCCGCGCAACCTTCCCTGCGCCTTCACCTTTTCCAACCATGATCTCCGGCAACGCGGCGGCAGGGTCTACGATGCCACGTTCGGCGGGATCTATGGCAGCGCCAGCGAGCTGGTCTTTCAGAATGTCGTCAAGGAGAGGGAAGGCAACACGTTGACCTTCGAGCGGGATGCCGCCTGCAGCGCCGGGATGGGCTATGGCAACTACAGCAGGTGGCATGAGCTGGCGCCGGCGGCGGGCCAGAGCTGCGCAGTGCCAGTCGGCGGCAAGGCTGGGTTCGGAGAAGTCGTCCAGGTGCAGGCGATTTCGCTCGACGGCTCACCAGAGCCCGAGGCGCTCGCCGTCGACCTCGAGGTCGTCATCGAGAAGGAAGGGAGCTATTCAGTCCACGGAGCCATCTTTTGCCAGGACGACAAGACGGTGGTCACCCTCAGACCGCAGCGCCGCCTGCAGGACGTGCTCTCCGAAGCCCGGATCTCGGGCCGGCCCGGCCGCTCCTTGGCACGGCTGATCTTTTCCGGCGAGGATCTCGAACGCTCCCGAAGCTGCGCGCCCTTCAGGCTGCACGCGAACCTGGTCGCGGAAGGAGAACATCTGGACCGCCTCGACACCGAAATCACGGTGGACCCGGAGGTGCTGGCATCTCTGAGCGAGGGTGCCGCGTCGCTCGGACTGGCCAGCGACCTCCTTCTGGACTGGGTGACCGAGGGCTCCGGTTCGGCCCTGAGGGCGACTCTGCCCGTGACCGTCCGCATTCCGGGCGCCTTCGCGGTCGACGCCCGGCTTGCCCGCGACGGGGAGACCCTCGCCTATGGCGGCTACCGCCTCGAGATGAGCCAGGCTACGGATCTCCTGGCGGTGGACTTCTTCTCTGCCGCAGCCTTGCCCCTCGCT
>DASUNJ010000349.1:0-13855 GCA_036277235.1 Thermoanaerobaculia bacterium
GTCTCGAGCCACGCTGGAGTGAGGCCGGCTGGATCGCTTTTCCCCAGCCGCCGCACCATTTCTTGATGGAGCCCCCCGCAAAACTCCATTCCCGAAGAGGAGAAACAATGCGTCTATCTATTGCTGCGCTCTGTCTTTCCCTCGCCGCCCCCGCGCTGGCCCAGGGCCTTCCGGACCTCATCGTCCGCGAGCAGATCATGGCCCAGCAGTGGGTGGTTCGCGACGAGAAGCTCGCCGCTGACGCCTGCAGCGTCATCGAGGGGGGAGTCACCCCCGGCCTGCGCCGCCTCGCCCGCTTTACCGTCATGACTGCCAATGTGGGCGACGCCGACATCAACGTCGGCGACCCCAGGGCTCACTTCGAGGCCAACGACGGCCTGTTCGAGCTCGCCACCTGCCACGAGCACTTCCACTTCCGCAACTACGCCCTCTACCAGCTCATCGATCCGCGGACCGGCAAGGTCTGGAAGGCGGCCAAGGCCGGCTTCTGCATGCTCGACACCGATCCCAATCCGGCCTACATGGGCTCCGCCCCGCGCAGCCCCCAGTACCGCGCCTGCGGCGACCTCCTCCACGCCGGCAACCAGGGCATCAGCAAGGGATGGACCGACACCTACCGCTTCTTCCTCGGCGGCCAGTTCTTCGTGCTCGACGGCGGCGACGGACAGCCGCCGGTGCCGCCCGGCGACTACCTCATTCGCGTCACGGCCAACCCGCCCTACAAGCCGAGCCGCAGCAACCCGTGCCGGTTCCTCAACCCGGCCACCGGCTTCTGCCACGCGCTCGAGGAGTCGAACTACGCCAACAACGTCGGCCAGGTCCTGATCACCATCCCGGACCGCCCCGGCTCCGACGGTGTCGGCCCCCTGGCCGGCACTCCCCACGTCAAAGAAGAGCCCGAGCACTAGGCCCACACCCACCCCTCGAAACGCCGCCGTCCCGGGTATCCTCTCGGGCCGGCGGCGTTTCTTCCCGGGAAGAGCGAAACGAGGGGGCCTACACCACCTTGAACTGGCCAGGGCGTCGTAGACGATCCACTCGGCGCGGTTGATCTCAGGCTCCTCAGGCACCCAGGTCGATCACCCTGCCGGCGCCGACGGCTCGCGCCCGCTGTTCCACTGCGATGGCTGCAGCGAGGTCTTGGAGGGCCGTGCCGGTGGAGTCGAAGATGGTGATCTCCTCTTTCGCCGTGCGTCCCGGCCGTACGCCGCTCACGATGTCACCGAGCTCTGCATGGACCTGATCGGGGGCGATCAGGCTCTGGGTGATCGCATGCTGGAGCTCTCCGATCTCGACGCACTGCGCGAGCGAGTCGACGACGAGCGTCGCACGGGCGACGAGGCGGGGGTCCAACTCCTGCTTGCCATGATCGTCCGCTCCCACGGCGGCGATGAAGGTCCCCGGGCGCACGTCTTCGGCGCGGATGAAGAAGGAGCGGGCAGGGGTGCAGGTCGCGCAGACGTCGGTCTCGGCGAGGGCCTCTCCGAGATCATCCACCCGCCGCAGCTCGATGCCGGGCAGCTCCGGTGCAAGCTCGTCGGCCAGCCGGTCGGCGCGGCCCGGATCGGAGTCCCAGAGCAGTACCCGCGCAATGGGCAGCTCGATGCGGAGGGCACGGGCGTGCATTGCGCCCTGCCGGCCGCAGCCGCAGATCGTGAGGGTGGCAGCCTCGGGACGCGCGAGGTACCGCGCCGCCAGAGCGCTCGTCGCCGCCGTACGCAAGGCGGTGATCATCATCGAGTCGAGCACCGCGAGCGGCCGGCCGTTCGCACCGTCGAAAAGCACCAGCACGCCTTGGATGGTCGGCAACCCGAAGCGCTGCGGGTTGGCCGGGAAGTTGGCGTTCAGCTTGACCGCGAGGCGCGGCTCGGTGCCCAGCAAACCGGCGCCCTTGACGTGCAGCCCGCCCTCAGCCGCCCGCAGTCCCAGGACGCGTGGCGGCACCGTTTCGCCGGCGGCGTGACGGTGCAGAACGTCCGCAATCGCCGCGAGGCAAGTGGGCAGGTCGAGCAGCGCCGCGACCTCGCTTGCAGTGAGAAGCAGCGTCCCGGCAAGCTCCTCTCGGCCGCTCACCGGGCACCCAGTACTGCCAGCTCTTGCAGGAGCCGCTCGATCTGCAGGCGCATAGCCTCTCGCGAGGCCGCGTACTCGGTGCTGACCGGAGGCACCTCCCACTGCTCGACGGGTGACCTCACCTGGAGCTCCGGCGGGAGTGCGCAGAAGGTGACGACCCGGACGGCGGCATCCAGGTCCGTTTGCTGAAGCTTTGACGGAACCGGCTCGTCCGGCTTCAGCCCATCTCCGAGCAGGCCCTTGACCGCCGCGGGTGCCATCTCGGCGTCCGGCACCGTGCCTCGCGAGATGGCGCGGAAGGGAAGACCGCGAGCTGCTGCGAGCTGATTGAAGTGCGCTGCGGCAACGACGCTTTTGGCAGAACCGTGCTCGCAGACGAACAGGATGGTGCCGGCAGGCTTCGGCTCCGGCGCGGTCATCAGGGCACCGAGGATCAAGGCCGCGAGAGTCATTGTCATCTCATCCTCCCAGGATTTCGCAACAAACGTTCAAATCAAGTGTATCATCTGTTGCATGGAATGAGGGCGTGCCTCGTTGACCTCACGTCCCGCCAAGGCCACTCGCCGAAGAAGTGGAAGACAAGGGCGATCAGGGAGAGGAGTCGAGTCATTCTGACCTCTTGAGGGCCGCACGACCCCGGCCAACGACCGAAGAGGGCGGGCCTCTCAAAAGGAAGTGTGCGGTGACTTCCCTGGAACAGAGCTGAGGTGTGGCGACGGACACGAAGCTATGCCGGGCGAAGCTGAGAGATGCCGGCGTGGCTCTACAGCCGCAACTGCCTGAACGGGGGAGTGGCCGAGGGGGCGAAGGGCCCCCTTGGCGGGCGGGGACTCACGATCGGTAGCAGGAAGAGGCTGGCACCTGTTGCCGCCCGCGACCTGCTCGCCGAACCCGCTGGCGCGAGGCTGACCGCCGAACCTACGCCCTCTTCTTCTCGAAACGCCCGGCAGTGCGACACGAAAGGAGGTCTGACGTGAGCTGAGTTTCAGATTGCGAAGAGACCTCCTGGGTCTCGAAGGCCAACGGGTGAAAGTCCCGTCCGGGGAATTGTCGGTTCGCCCGGTAGCCACTGGAGCAGCCGAGTTCGAGCAATCGTCCGGCTGAAGCCTCTGGGGAAGTCCTCGGTGCAACCGAGGTGCAAATGCGCAGGCCGGAATAGCACGTGAACCCTGAGCAGGCCTCGATAGTTTCTTGTTGGAGCCGACCCTCCTGCCAGAAGGGGAAGGCCGTCGGGGGGCGGGGGAGCAACCGACCGAAGAACCCGTCCTCTCCAACCGGGGTAGTGGGGTCAGCATGCGCAGACAAGGTCTTCGAGGCAACGTGTGAGATCCACAAGAGGTGGTGGGTCGCGGCCACCAACCGGAGTGATCTGAAATGGTCAGCTTCGGGCCCTGTGGAAGTCGGAGGGGCTCATAGTACCGATGAAGCCGGGTAATGCCGGTGGAGGGAGAGAGCCCTGGTTCGGGCATGCTTCAGAACGAGGAGAAGACCGGGATTGACGATGAGTCTAGAACCCGATCGAGTCGAGCGACTCCGGAAGAAGCTTTATGAGAAGGCCAAGCGGGAGCCGGACTTCCGCTTCTATTCGCTGTACGACAAGGTGTGCTGGACCGAGACCCTGGAGCGGGCCTACCGGCAAGCGAAAGCCAATGCCGGAGCGGCCGGCGTCGATGGGGTTCGGTTCGAGGACATCGAAGCGTACGGGGTGGGGCGGTGGCTGGCTGAGCTCCGACAGGAACTGGTGGAGGAGACCTACCGACCGCAACCGGTGCGGCGGGTGATGATCCCCAAGCCCGGCGGAGGCGAGCGTCCCTTAGGCATTCCGGCCATTCGGGACCGGGTGGCGCAGACCGCCGTCGTGCTCCTTCTTGAGCCGATCTTCGAAGCCGACTTCGAGGATAACGTCTATGCCTATCGACCTGAGCGCAGTGCGCACGACGCCCTGGCCGAGGTCAGGAAGCGGCTGTATGAGGGCCAACAGCACGTCGTCGATGCTGACGTGACGCAGTACTTCGACACCATCCCCCACGCCGAGCTGCTGCAAAGCGTGGCGCGACGGGTAGCCGATGGGAAGATCCTGCACCTGCTCAAGCTATGGCTGAAGTCGCCGGTAGAGGAGAGGGATGAGAGGGGGAACCGGCGGATGACAGGCGGCAAGAAGAGCAAACAGGGGACACCCCAAGGTGGAGTCATCTCACCCCTGCTGGCCAACATCTACATCAACCGGCTTCTGCGCCACTGGAGGAAGACCGGGGCGTGCGAGAGGCTGGGTCGGATCGTCTCCTATGCTGATGACTTCGTCATCCTCTGCGCGAGCCGGCGACAGGCGGAAGCAAGCCTGTCGCAGGTCTCGCGGTGGCTGGAGAAGCTCGGCTTGACGATCCACCCGACCAAAACACGCCTTTGTTACGCCAGGGAGGAGTCGTTCGACTTCCTGGGCTACACCTTCGGGCCGGCGAGGCATTGGCGGACCGGCAAGCGACACATCACGGCCCAGCCGTCGAAGAAGGCTCAGAGGAGACTCAAGGAGAAGGTCAACACCCTGCTTCATCGGGGCAACCCGACACCCTGGCCTGAGCTGCGCACTCGACTCAACCGGCTCCTGTCGGGCTGGGCCGAGTACTTCAGCTTCGGTCACACCAGCCAGGCCGACGGTGCCATTCACTGGCACGTGTGGGAACGGGTCCGGCGATTCCTCTGCCGGCGGCACAAGCTGCGCGTCTCAGGAACCGCACGGTTCGGCTGCAGGGAGGTCTATGGGAGATGGGGGTGCTGGACCTTTACCAGAAGCGCCGTAGGAGCCCCGCGCATGCCCTCTCGTGAAGCCCGTCCGAGAGCCGGATGCGGGAGATCCGCACGTCCGGTTCGATGAGCGGCGGCGGGAGACGGAGCCAGGGTCGAGACTGAGGCACCGGCACCACGGCGAAAGCCGCCGGAAACAGCTACTCCCTCGACCTACCGCCACCGCGCCCGCCGCCGACTCTACCCTCCCCCGGCCCCGGCCGGCCCCGCCCCGGCCGGCGGGCCGGCTCGGAGGCTCAAAGGCAGGTGATCCTTTTCTCGAGACAGGAGAGATAGCGCTCCTGATCGTCCGGGCCGGATGCCGGCTTGCAGACGGGACACCCTTCGGGCGGGACACTGCCTCCCCCGTCGCGGCACAGGCGCGAGTTGGCAACTTGCGGAAGGTCGCAGAGCGTCTGGGCCCGGATCGTTGAGACTAGCTCAAGCTGCGTCAGCAGAGCCTCCAGGTGGGCCGCGGCGACCAGCGGGTACCTGGCCCGGACCTCCTTCCACTGGCGGGAGAGCTCGGCCTTGCTCGCGGGGGGGCGGGGCTGCGGGGGCTGCGCTCCCGCCCAGACCGCGCAGAGCAGGACCGGAATCGTGAGCAGGAGCTTGGCCGATTTCCAGGGATGTGCAGGCATCGTCTACCTCCTGAGCCGGGACGCGATTCGTTCCGCGCACCTGCATTCATGGCGCGGCGCGCGGACGTTGCGTTACACCGATGGAGGGTCCGGCCGCGGCATTCCCACGGTGACGCGCAGCCGCTCCAGGTGGATGTGGCGCTCTGTTTCAACATTCCAAGGAATGACATTTCCGGGGCGTTTTCCGTTCCTTGTCTTTTGAAATGAGCCGAGGTCTACGCTTCGTGCCCGAAGGGGGCGCTCTGGTGGAGGTGACGCTCCGGACCATCCAGTCCCGGCTGCTCCTGCGGCCCGGCCCTGCCGTCAACGAGATCATCCTCGGCGTTCTGGGCCGGGCGCAGCGGCTCTACGGGGTGAGGTGCTGCAGCGCGGTCTTCCTCAGCAATCACTTCCATTGCCTGCTGCAGGTGGACGACGCGCAGCAGCTCGCTCGGTTCATGCAGCACGTGGACGGCAACCTCTCCAGCGAGATCGGGCGCAAGGAGCTCCACGACTGGCCGGGCACGATGTGGTCGCGCCGCTACCGGTCGATCGTGGTCAGCGCCGAGGAGGCGGCCCAGGTCGAGAGGCTCCGTTACCACCTCGCGCACGGGGTCAAGGAGGGCCTGGTCGACCAGGTAAAGCGGTGGCCCGGCGTCCACTTCGCCAAGTCGATCCTCGGTGGCAAGCCCCTCAAGGGGTTGTGGTTCAACCGCACCGCGGAATTCGCCGCCAAGCAGCGTGGTGAGGACTTCGGGCGCCTCAAGTACGCCGAGGAGGAGGAGCTGCATCTGTCGCCCCTTCCCTGCTGGGCGGATCTGACGCCGGAGCAGTACCGGGAGCGGATCGCGGAGCTGGTCGAGGAGGTCGAGGCGGAGGCCCAGGCCGATCGGGAGGCCAGGGGAGTCGAGCCCCTGGGCGTCGAGGCGATCCTGCGGCAGGACCCTTACACCCGTCCGAACCAGACCAAGAGATCGTCGGCGCCGGCCTACCATGCGGCGACGAAAGCCGCGCGAGAGAGCTTCTGGGAGGCCTACTCGGCCTTCGTGGCCGCGTTCCGCGAGGCTGCCGACAAGCTGAAAACGGGAGACCGGACGGCCAGGTTCCCGGTGGGCTCGTTTCCGCCAGCCCTTCCCTTCGTGAGCGCTTATCCGAGCCTGCCGCCGTAGGCGGCGCGGCGACTATTCTGACCCTCAGCTCCACCGGCAACCGGCCTTCCCGAGCTCGCGATCGGGAAAGGAAGGGGAGAGGACCGTCCTCCTGACCGCGAAAACGGCCCGCCGGAGGGCGGCGGGAGCCTCCAAGACCACGCTCAAGAGGCCGACGGCGAGCGATTCCCCTGGGAAGAGGGCTGCGCGACGTTGGCGACCTGCTCGCCGAGCCTGCTTGCCCGAGGCTGCCGCCGAACTGACGCCCCCTCTTCTCGAAACGCCCGGCATCTTCTCTGCAGACCGTCCTCCTGACCGCGAAAACGGCCCGCCGGAGGGCGGCGAGAGCCTCCAAGATCACGCTCAAGAGGCCGACGGCGAGGATTCCCCTGGGAAGAGGGCTGCGCGACGTTGGCGACCTGCTCGCCGAGCCTGCTTGCCCGAGGCTGCCGCCGAACTTACGCCCCCCTCTTCTCGAAACGCCCGGCACCTTCCGCGCAGCACCTGTTCCGCACGTCCTTCCCAGACACAACCTACGCTTCAACCTTGAAAGTCCAGTCTCCGTCGGGAAGAGAAAGGAACTGAGAAATTATTGGGTGATCATTTGATATAAACTCAACCCCCCTTCTGGTTAAAGTCACAAGAAAGCCGGCACGAAATGTTTGGATCCAGAAGCCTAGTACTGGATGACTGGAAGAGTTGCCGCGATCAAAGGATAGCAACTCCTCTGGCAGTCGCAAGTGTTTGAAGCGTTCGGCGTCGGGCGAACCTTCCTCATGAAATACATTAGCAATATGCGTGATATATTCGGATATTGCGCGGGCCGGCTCCCCATTTGCTGCCAGAGGGTGTGCATCATTCCAAAGCAGTCCGTTCTCTCCGTCCACATATGCACAGAGAAACGTCCAAGAGGGGGGGAAGGCGCATAAAGCATAATCTTCAGCAGCGAATCGCCTCTTAGGCCGAAGGCAAAGCGGAAGAAGCTCAACTGAAGCTCCTCCAAGCACCCCAATCACATCCGGAATCACTCCAGATCTCGCAGTCCAATCCGTTTGAAACCGCCTCCGGCCGTAAATCTGAACTGGTGGAAGTATCGAAACGGGTTCACCTTGCCAGAACAATCGCCCAAGAACCGCTCGCGAATCCCGGGTCGCAGCGACAGGGAACTTTATCTGTTCCCATCTCAATACTCCATCCTGAACAAGCGGCCACCACGGTTCCGCGGGGGCCGCGGTGCCCGGGTAAATTCTAAAGTTAATCTCACTATACGGAGAAGAAGATCTTTCGGAAAAGAGCTTCGCCTGCAGATATTCTCCCCGAGCTTCGATCTCGCGAAGAGCGTCTTTCGCGGCTTGGCTCAGAGATAGGTAATTTCGGCTGACACTCAGTGTTCCGGCCCGCTCAGTCCAATCAACTTGCACAAGAAAGTTTAATTCTTCACGTCTAGATATGTCACTCTCCACCTTGACGCCATGTAGGCCTGCAACCAAAGAAAAGAACGGTATTTTAATCTCGACGCGACCGGAGCCGTACAAATCGTCTACTTGCTGCAGCAAACCTGCAACAATACCACTGGGAAGTTCAAAGTATGGTATTGAAATCCGGTACTCGCCGAGCGAATCTGGCAGGAGACTCTCTTCGACATACCAGCGGAACCCCCTCATGTCGTCTTCCGCTGACTGCTTCGAGAGTCTTTGCGGATCCCAGCCTGCATCCAGTCGCACGCCTAGCTGTGACTCAATATGGTGTACGCTTAGCATGCAAGGGCGCTTCATAAAGTGTTCTGCCACAAAACGGCTAAGCTGCTTGCCAAGCTGCTTACCATCATAATCAGGGCGTAGACGAAACCTTACAGTAGTGCCAGGCTCTGCTTCAATGTCACGCCTGAGTTCACCGAAGGAGCCTACTCCCTCAGTGACAAAGTACCAACCATGCGGTTCTGCATCACCACGTACAGGATGGCGGCGCGTTCGAAACTCAACCCTGTCCGCTAACATGAAATAGCTTAATACGCCGATACCGAAACAGCCAGTGCGGCTCAGGGAGAAACCAGCCTCCTGGCACAGTCGCTCTAAGTTGATAATATCAGTGCGTCGAGTGCGACCACTTACCAAAAGATATCGTTCAATAATGACACGATTCATTCCTGCGCCTGTATCGCTGCAAGTCAACCAGGTACGCCCATCTCGCTCCTCAATCGACAAGTCGATTCTCTGAAGACTTTCGAGCGCCTTCATACGGTCGGGGTCATTGGGGTTGTCCCACTTTAGTCTTTCCGCAGCCATTAGCTCTCTTACCGCATCGAAGGCGTTTTGAATAAGCTCTCTTACAGCCGCCAAGGTGTCTCCATAAAGCCGAATACCCGAGAGAAGCTCCAAAAGCTTCGCCGTATCAGGTCGAAATGCACCATCAATATAGACATATGAGTCCTCCCAAGCTCTCACCTGAAGGAGCACGGACTCCGGGAAAGTCCATTTGTGTGGGAGTGGCGCGGATCTAAGGAATGGGCATACAGAGAATGGCTTTTCGCGACTGAGATGGCCACATAATTCTAGTTCCTGCCTAATGGAGTCTGCGGTAGTTCTTATGGCATTTTCGATTAGCGCATCGCGGGGACGCGCGCGTATTACGAGTACAGCGCCATCCCGGTGTATAGATAGGTTGTGATCCTTCCACCAATATATTAAACTTTCCGGACTAACTGAACGATGTTCCAAGATGACAGAGGGGGTTCGCTCTGGGTCGACATCCAAAATATCAGCCACCCGCAATACACAGGCAAGATATCGCAAATGTACAATAGTATTCGATCTCCCTGCCGGTCTTGGATCAAAACGAGGGCTCGAAATCTCTTCATAGCCGTAGTGATGACTGCGGCACAGATGAACTAGATCGTTGATCCAATCCTCGTAGCTACCTAAATGGTCATTCGACAGATGGACTTTTATCCACTCCTTGCTCCAGTCGTTGTGGCAATCCCGAGCGTAGCTAGTTATAATCTTCGACGCGAGCAGGAAACCCTCTCTACCAATGTTTCCCTCATTCGCGAGCGGGGGATAGATCCCACTGCCATTCATGTCCAGCCACGCCTGAAACTTGGTCGACTCTGATTCAGTAAGTTCTGGCTTGGCACTCGCGGGGCCGAACACGAGGTAGTTCCAGTGCCGCTGTATCTTCATCTGCTGGGGCGTCATGCCGATGTCGTGAAGATAAGCCGAAAGAAGGAGCAGGGCTAATTCGTATTCCGATAGGCTCTCGAGAACCTCAGGAGAAATGATTTCGCACATTTGTTCTGCCACTCGAAATGAGTGCCCAGCGTCATGTAAAGTAAAATCAGTCGAGGAGGTCACGCCTGAGGCGAGAATCCGTTGAACCATGGGCATGCGAAGTTCAAGCAAGGCTCTTATCTGGTTGCATTCAGAGCCCCTATGAAATTCTATCTGTTTCCAGAGGCGAGTCTCTTTCCAGTCCATTATATCTCCCAACTTGGCCCATGAGCATCTCGTGTCGACCGCACGTAGCTTTCGTCATGATAGCAGCGACGCTCCGGACGACCAAGTCCCGGCTACTCCTGCGAGTGGCCTACCCTCGCAGTCTCCCTCAGTGCAGCACGGGACGCAGGAGCCCTCTCGATCCACTGGTATGAAGACCACTTCCCTCTCTCGTTTCAGCCAGTAGCCTGTGAGCCCTGGCGTCTGCTGGCAGCAGGAGACCTCGAAGGGCTTTGCCAGCAAGCTCCAGCCTGTCGTCTGGCTGGTACGTTGGGACCACCTTCTGCATCCGAGCGTCGAAGACGGCGATCTTGTCCGCCATACGGACCAACTCAGAGATCAGGTCAGGACACATAGAGGGATTGTACTTGAGCCCCAGGAAGCCGGTCGAGCGTGAGGAGGTTGGCACCTGTCCCGAGCGGGCTCCTGGCCTCTCGGCCGTGCTCTAGATTCGCATGGCACCTTCCCCGGGCAGCGCTCTCCAGAAGCGCCGGGCCACCTGGAGCGAGACCAATCCGGAGGGCCGGTGGCGCAGTTACAGTTACGAGGATCTAGAAAAGCGGGACAAGCTGGACCTCGATCTCTCCTGGATCAAGGACCGCAGCCTGACCGACGCAGAATCGCTTCCGCCCCTGGCATCCTGGCCCAGGAGATCGCAGACGACCTGGAGGCAGCTCTCGAACTGTTCACCAAAATCGCCGCACGGCTAGGCCGGCCTGCATAGGATGGCCGCACCGACTTCTCACAAGTCATATACCAAAATATCGAATGATATGATCGAAGGAGTCAAGATCGGACTTTGAGAATTCCTTACCACCGGCCAGAGGGCCAGCATGGATGGCTGAGTTCCTTTTCTTCCTGATGTCGTTTAGATGAGTCAGTGGGAGTCCCTCGCTTCTGTCTAGTTTCAAGAGGCGCACATAGTCCAGCAACTTGCTGAGCGCCAGATTCCGGTCGTTACTCAACATCGACTGGTCCACTCCGTGCTCCAATAAGAGCTGATATAGGATGACCTCGCAAATTGCGCCAGCCAATATTACGGCAGTACGGAAGCTGCCTCTATCCAAATTCATCCGGTAGTCATGATAGAATTGGTCAATCAGCCTGGAAAGCGGATCATCCTTCTTAGTGAGCACGACTTCGTCTACACCCTTGTCCTTTACTGCTCTAGATGGCAGCGGCACGGGAAGAGAGTGAATGACTACACGTGGCACTCGCAAGATCACGGAGCCTGTTGCATGGGAAAGGAGATGGTCACGTATCGCTTCGTGCGATAGGTACCAGAGAAGGTAGTTTGGAGTTACGCGATGCTCGTGGGCATTAGTGTTGAGCGCCAGTGGTTCCGAAAAGCCCTTGTGTGGAGTTTCTTTATCCAGGATTTTGAGGCGGAGTTTTCTGTCACCTGAAGCCATGATTACCAGCGTTCCTGGTTTGATGGTCGAACCATATTTAATAGGCTCGACAAGCTTCGCCAGTGGAAGCCTAGTATTGCGCTTGAACTTCCGATCTAGAAAGCTGATGATTTCACTCATGGTTGCTCGCCCCTAAACAACTGGTCTCGCTTCCCGGCAGCCGTTATTAGGCGATTGGCGGGGGGGCTCCGGTGGAGTCGCTATGCGATGAGCCCTTCTGCCTTGGACAACTCCGCTGCGGCCCGAACTGCTTGGCGGAAAAGATGCGGATGAAAGGGATCTTTGATGCCCTGCTCACTTTGAAGACGAGAGGCGACTAGGTTGAGCTTACGAGTCAAAGACTTCAGGGTTCTGAAGGTCGCTTGGGTGGTGGAAGACCGACCGAAGCAATCCAAGGTGCAACGCAGGACCCCATCTTGGGTTCCTCCATGAATATGAGGATCGTGACCATTGAAATCACTAAGGCTCACTTGGAGCCGGTGCGCGCGCTCCTCGAAGACGAAAATGCTATGCTGTATCTGCTGTGCCAGAGCGTATGAAACGCCTAGTTCAAATGGCATGTTAAACCGTGGCACTCGCAGATGGCTTGACAAGCTAACTCTGCTGAGATCATGAATCGATGCACTGCAACTTGCTATCAGGGCAATGATGCGATCGAGTCGATTTCGACCTGAAATGGGCACTTCCAGTACGCAATGAGGCTCACGGCCTAACGCAGTCAGACCTGAAATTAGCGCTATAAATAATGGCCTATACTTCGCATCGAATGGCACATTCAGAAAGACTCCGTGCTCAAGGGAAGGGATTGGATATTTCGCAGGTGCCATTATATGCTTAGTTAGACTGCTTCGCTGGTTCGCTGCTACTTTGTTCCTCGCCTGATGTCTTATCGGCGAACCCTAGCTTGAACAGGACCTTCGCTACCATCTCTTCATCGCGTGGAGTAACATTAACTCCTTGACTTATCTCGGCGGCCGTGGCGGGCGAAGCAACAGACTTCTCAAGTGTTTTTGTTTTTCTATCACGTAGAGAGTTTAGGGCTACATTGGTTGCAATTCGCTTCAACCATATAGAAAAATATGATTTTTCTCTAACTTGACTGAGGTTCTCGTACGCTTTGAGAAAGGTCTGTTGAGCCGCATCTTCCACATAATCACCGTCTCGAAGAAGTCGGTAGAGAAGCCCATAAACCTGAGCGTAATAGCGTTCATATAGAATCCCGAACGATTCCTCGTTGCCGGCAAGGAAAGCAGTAATTAGCTCCTCGTCGGTGAGATGGGAGGGGTCTATCGATTCGCCTTTTTTATGTCTCTTGGTCATAGTTGGCCAACAAATTCCAAATCCTCATTCTAATTGTAGCATGCCTAGGGACCTCATGGCTTCTCCTTTGCTTCCAGGCGACGGGCAAGAGCTTCGTTGTCCCTGGTAAGGGCCTCCAGCTTCGCCTGCATCTGAGTCTCCAAGGCGAGAAGCTCGGCCTGGTGGCGGCCTCGCGCTCTTCGGCGAGGTCCTTCAGGGCCTCTCGCTCGCGCTGGTAGGTCTCTTGGCGGAGGGCGTGGCCCTCTTCCATGATGCGGACATCGAGTTGCAGTTGCTCCTGGCGCTTCTCTTGCCGGCGCTGGAGCCAGCGGCGGAGGACCCCCAGGAAGGCGGCGCTTCCTCCGAGGGCGGCGAGGCCGGTGATGGCGCGGTCCACGAGCTCGCTCATGCGGGAGACCCGCGAGATCTTCAGACGGTAGCCGGGGGTGAGGGAGAGGTTGACTTGCATCACGGTCTCCTGGGAAAAAAGACCCGCCCGGCGCCGAGGGCGACGCCGGGCGGGTAGAGCATCAACGGCGCTTCCGGGGTCGGCTCCTGGAAGGCGGTCTCGGGCTCCTGGACGCGCTCGGGCTTGAGAAGCTCGATGACCTCCATGTCCGGGGGCGCGGAGTCCACCTTCTCGATCCGCAGTTTGGGGTCGTCGGCGAGCTGCGGGGGCAGCTCGGCGGCACGGACGTAGACCGGCTCGAGGCCGAACGTCAGCACTTGGCGTCCGATTGATGTGCTCTGGATTCGCTCCTGCCGGGCTCGGGCTGCAGTGGGACAGGGAAGAGCGGGAAAAGAAGGGGGGCGTCTGGCAGCACGCCCCCCTGGTACGACGGGCTACTTGGTGGTGTCAGGAGACGAGTCGGTGGGAGCCGCGGTCTCGGGAGACGGCGGAGGCGGCAGGGGCTTCGGCTTTCTCGGCCGGCCCATGGCGCGAAGCGGCTGGATCCCGAACTCGATCAGCGCCTCGCTCTGGTAGCCGTAGTGCTGCCGGATTCCGGTGCGCAGGAGGTCGGTCAGGGTGT
>DASUNJ010000350.1:0-5559 GCA_036277235.1 Thermoanaerobaculia bacterium
AACGGCGTGCGCGAGCCGCGCGAGCCGGCGGCGGGAGCCGTGAGCACCGACCTCAGACGCTCGGCGAGCTGCCTGCGCCTGCGCTCGGGGAGGCGGTCGGACCACACGGCCGCGTCACCAGGCCTGCGACTGGTAGAGGAAGTTGAACAGCATGTCCCTGCCCTCCTGGGTGGCGAACCACTTGGTGTCCACCTGGATTCCTTCCATGCCGAGCCCCCAGACGCGGCAGCCCACGGTGGTGCCGTGCTCGTCCCAGGCGCTGACCTCCAGATCGTGCGGGAGGCGCTTCCTCCCGTCCAGCATGAGTGAGGCGGTCATGTCGCGCGGCGCGTTCAAGGGGCTGGGGAGGCCCGCGAAGAGGTTCACGGCGTCGTGCCGGATCGTCGCCGTCTTCCGGCGCGCCTTGCGGGCCGGGACGAGCACGCCCTGGGCCGCGGCGACGATGACCAGCATGCCGAGCCCGATCCCCATGATCGGGATCTCCCCGGCGAGGCTCATCACGACCTCCTGACAGACGCCGGTCTCCTCCGGCCGCCCCGGACCCGGCGTCATGAGGATGCGGTGCACCCTCGGCCTCATGTCGCGGATCTCCTGGAGCTTCATCGACCCGGGCGTGCGCACCTCGCACTCCGCGCCGAGCTCCCGCAGAGGCTTCAGGAGGTTTCCCGGCGAGGGAGCCCCGTTGTCGAGGACGAGGACGCGCATGCGGCGAAGTCTACAACCAGGACCGGAGCGCCCGGAGACAGAAGATCTCCGGCAACTTTCTCTAAAAAATTGCGCCTAAGATGGATGGGAGGTCCGTCTAGGGGTCCCGAGGAAAATGAAGATGATGAGCCAGCTCCGATCCGCTGCCGTCCTGACCCTGACCCTGGCCCTGACCTGCGCCGGATGCGGCCACGTCATCCAGGGCGAGTTCGCGCCGAACCATCCCGGCAAGACGTACGACTTCGCGGGCCGGAAGTGCGATCGGCAGCGGCCTGGAGGGGCCGGACCCGACGAGGTCTTCATCCGCTACCTCGGCGCGGGCGGGCTCTACCTGGAATGGCGGGGGACACCGGTCCTCTTCGGCCCGTTTTTCTCCAACCCCTCCTTCCCCCGCGCCCTCCTGGGCAGGCTCGCCGCCAACCAGGTGCGGATCGAAGGCGGGCTCAAGGGCATGGATCTCGGCGGCGTCAAGGCCATTTTCGTGGGCCACGCCCACTACGACCACCTGGCGGACGTCCCGTTCATCGTCGAGAGCTTCAGTCCCGATGCAAAGGTCTACGTGAACCAGACCGGGGCCAACATGCTCGCCAAGGTGAATTCCGTGCAGGGGAAGGTGCGAGTGCTGGAACACGAACCGAAAGCCGAGGTCGGCCTCATCCGGGTCCGCGCGGTCAAGTCCAAGCACGCCCCCCTGTTCTGGGGCATCCACTGGGCGCGCGGAGAGGTGGGCGATCCCTGGAAAAAGGATTGGACCCGCCGCCGCTTCCGCCAGCTCAAGGGGGGCACGACCTTCGCCTTCGTGATCGACCTCCTGGACGATCTTGGAGCGGTCCGCTACCGCATCTACTACCAGGACTCGGCCAGCCCCGAGGGCGAAGGCGTCCCCGCCTTTGAGGACGCCTTCGAGCCCGGCTACGACCTCGCCGTGCTCTGCATGGCCTCCTTCAAGTATGTGAAGAACCACCCTGGCGGCATCCTCGACAAGCTGCGCCCGCGCCACGTGCTGGTCACCCACTACGAGAACTTCTCCCGCGACTCCCTCGACCCCGACAAGCCTCTTCAATTCGTCACGCTCCTCACGAACCGCGGCGCCAACAAGTTCCTGGGCACGGTGCGCGCGTCGCTGTCCGCGGAGCCGTCGACGGGGCCGGTCGACGCGGTCTGCGGCCCATCCAGCCCGGTCTCCACCATGCCGTTGCCCGGCGAGTGGCTCCGGTTCCGCGCTGCGAGAGGTAAGCCATGAAGTCTTTGCGTCTGGTCTCCTTCCTGTGCCTGCTCGCGGCGCCGCTCCCTGCGCTCGCCGACCATACGGGCTGCGACAATCCGCTGCCCCACGTCCTCAACCTCGGCCTGCCGCGGCTGCCGAGGGCCGGCTTCGAGCTCCACGACCTGAAGGAGGGAGTGGAGCGCTTCATGGCCGGCTTCTACCAGGAGCACGGGCGCTGCCCCGGGGAGCGGCAGCTCCAGGTCAACATCACGGTCGCCAGCGATTACGAGCTCCTCGACTGGCTGAGCCAGGGGGCGATCCATGCCGCGGTGATCCCCGACATGACGCTCTACCTCCTCAATCGCGACGGGTTCGATCTGCGCAAGGTGGACGTCCGGGGGCACAGGATGGGCGACCTGTTGCTGCCCGCCGTGGTGGGCGTTCCCGTGTCGGCCGAGGCCGTGAACGGCAAGCTGCGCGCCCGTCCGTCGGCGCAGAAGGACCTGCAAGCGTTCCATGAGCAGATCTGGAGCGCCTCCGGTGAGATATCCGGTGAGAAGAGAACGGAGGAGTACCGCATCGTGCTCGCCTCCCATCTCTCGACCACCGGCTTCCTCGATCCCCTGCTCGCCACGAACCTCTGGCTGGCGCCCCGCCTGAGAGGCATTGCGGACACGAAGGAGCGCGAAGACCGGCGGGAGCGCTTCTGGCAGGCGTTCTTCGATCATGCCCGCTTCACCCTCGACTGCGACTCCCTGAGCTTGGAGCCCGAGGCCGGCGCCCGGAGCTGCTGGGAGCTGCCGAAATCCGGGCAGGCCGCCGGGCCGGTCGAGATCCTGTTCCCCTGCGAGATGTCCCTGCGCCCCAAGCCGGGCGAAATGAAGGCAATCGCGGCGGGTGGCGGCTACCGCGAGCACCTGGTCATCCTCGGTACGCAGGCGGACGAGATCTTCCCGAAAGCGGGAGCCGACGGAGAAGCCTTCCGAGATGCGCTCCCGACCTACGGCGCCGAGCTCGACGCGGTCTTCGCCGATCGCAAGAACGAGCTGCCCGATCCCGAGCGCCGGCTCCTCAAGCCGTTCCAGGCGATCCTCGAGCCCGAGCCCCTGTTCGGCATCCGCACCTTCGGCTTCACGGTCGACGAGACCGTCCGGCTGCTGCGCCAGGACCAGACGACCTCCGGCCGCGCCGCGCTCGCGCTCGTCCTGCCCGGCGGCGGAGTCAAGGCGGCCTACCAGTCGCGGATCGTGGACGAGCTCTACAGTCGGCGCTACCTGGAGAATTTCAAGGTGACGGATTCCAGGGAGCCCCTGGAAGTCCAGTACGTCATCGGCACGAGCGGCGGCGCGCTCCTCGGCTTCTTCGTCTCGCAGCTCGGGGAGACGGGTCCCTGGAACCTGACCGACATCCTCTGGAAGAGAGACGTGAAGAAAGGCCTCTACCTGCGCAGCTCGGACGTCTTCGGCTGGACCGACCTGCTGCGCTACCTGAGCGTGGTGGTGAGCTTCCTCGTGCTCTGCGCGCTGCTCGCGCTCGTCTCCATCCCCGAGCAGGCGCCGCTCAATCCGGCCAACCGGGAGGGGACCACGGCCTGGCGCGGGCGGCTGACCCTCGCCGTGTTCCCCCTGCTCCTGACCGCGCCGCTCCTGGTGCGCCTCTCGAACGCGAGGTCGGCCATGGCGCAGGAGCAGATCCCCGAGTTCGAGGGGCTGATCTACGCCGTGCTCGGCATGATCGCCATGTTCGCGGACCAATGCCTGGTCCTGCAGGAGGAGCCGCGGGAGAACGGCCGCCCCTGGGCACCGCCCTGGCTGCCGGTCCTCGCCGGGGGAGCGCTCGTCGCCGTGCCGCTGCTCTCCGATCCCGCCGGCTGGTCGTCGCGGGGGCTCTCCTTCGGGCCGGCTTACGCGGTGCTCGCGCCGCTGGTGCTGCTGGCCGGGCTCATCCTCCCGCTGCGGATCCGTTCCTCGCGGACCAGTCTTCCGCGAGTCGTCCTGGAGACGCTCGTGCCCACCGGGCTCGCGCTCCTGCTCGGCCTCGGGCTGTCGGGCGACTGGCTGAGCGCCGTCAAGGTGCCCTTCTACATCACCGGCTTCGGCCTGGTCCTGCTCCTCGTCTTTGCCAACTCCCTGCTGCGGCGCATGCGGCTTCAGGGGCGGACCTGGTGGGCAGCCTACGCCGGATCGCTTTTCCTGGCCTCCTTCCTGGTCATGAACCTCTGCTGGCCGGGTGAGTCCAAGGAGAATGCGCTCGCCGCGCACACGCTGGAAATCTCGATCGGCACCTTCCTGGTCTGCGTCGGCCTCCTGGTGCTGCTCCTCGGCGGCATCGCCTGGGCCTACGCCGCGCAGCGCCGCTACCACGTGGAACGGACGCAGGACTTCCTCGCCGGCTTCGTGGTGGTGCTCACCCACATGGTGACGGTGGCTGTGATCCTCTGGGTGGTCACCGAAGTGCTGCCCGACCGGCTCTCCCCCCTGGAGCTGACGGGCGAATTCTGGACCTGGCTCCTGGCGACCAGCTCCCTGGCGGCGCTCGCGCTGCTGCTGGCGGCCCTGTACGGCCGGCGGGACCGCTCGGTGGTCAAGCTGCTCCGGCGGAGCTTCCTCTTCCTCTGCTCGCACCATCCCAACGGCGAATTCGTCACCCGGCGCTTCGTGCGCCTGGCCGCGCTCTCCGTCTTCTCCCTGGCCTGGTGGAACATGATCGTGGCGCCGGCCCTGTACGGCAACCGCCAGGCCCGGGCCTACCTGGCGGGAGCGGTCGAGCGCTTCTATGACGAGGCCGGCATCGAGGGAAGGCACTACCGTCCGACCTCGCACTTCATCGCGCCGGCCAACGTCCTGGAGCGGGACGGCACGCGCTATTTCCTCTTCGTGCCCGAGGACGCCGAATGCCCGCCGGTGCCGCGTCAGCCGTCCAACGGAGCGATCTGGTACCCCTTTTCGATGGGCGCCCCGACGGGAGAGTGCAAGGCGGTGGAGGAGCCCAGGTTTCCGGAAGGCGTCATCTTCGCCTCGGGCTCGCCCTTCCCGATCTTCCCGGCGCACCGCCTGAAGCTGGAAGACAAGGACGTCGCCCTGGTGGATGGCGGCTACTCGAACAACATCCCGGTGGATGCGGCGCGCACGGTCGCGGCCGAGCAGGTGCTGATCGTGGAATCCACAAACCCGCTCAAGACCACGGCCGAGCCCTCCCGTTTCGCGCAGGCCGTGCTCGGGGTACGCGGCAAGCTGGTCGAAAACCTGGGCCGTCTGCCCGGCTTCCTCTTCGAGCGCTCCCAGCAGGTGGACCGCCTGAGCCGGCGCGACCTCTTCGTAGTCTCGATCTCCCCGTCAAGGGAGGAGAAGAACTGGCCGCCGCTCTTCGACTTCCGCCGCCAGACCGTGCAGAGGATGGAGAAGGTCGCAACCGACGACCTCAAGAGGAGGGTCGGCATGGTCCAGAGTTGGGGCCGGCCCTCGTTCGTCCTGAGCGTGGAAGTGCTGGGCAAACCGAGGAAGGAAGAGGCCCCGCACGAGCACTCGGACGGAGCGGCGCACCCGCACGTGTAGGGCAATGACTCGGGCCGCCAAGCCCGAAGCCCGGGTAGAGGGGTCCACCCGCTGGGTAGAGGGGTCTACCCGTTGGGTAGAGGGGTCTACCCG
>DASUNJ010000351.1:0-28548 GCA_036277235.1 Thermoanaerobaculia bacterium
GGTACTTCCGGCGGCTGGGTCTGCCGAGATTGGCGAACGGTTAGGGAGGTCGACTGAATCAACCGAACCGCCGTGTACGTGATCCGTATGCACGGTGGTGTGGGAGGAGGGGCGTTGCGAGACGCCCCCCTATCCCGATTGGGCGGCGGAACATTCAAGAGGTGCCAGAATGCGATTTGTTTGTTTGCTGCTGCTGCTGGTTCTCTCCGTAGCGAGTTGTGGCGGAGGGGAGGGAGCCAAGGACGGCTACCCATCGTTTCAGGACCGCTTGGACGCGGGCGCAACGTGCGAGGAGCTCTTCGGAATCCGTAATGCGGTTGATCCGAAGTCTCCTCTCATTGAGAGGATGAACCAGGATCTGCGTGCAATTGGCTGCTATTCAGTATCGAGCGTGCGCACCGATCAGGAGACTCAGAGCAATGGGGGCGGTCCAGGAGCGGCAAGCGCTGCCAATTCTACTAGCTTTACGGTTCAAGAGTACCGTATCTACCGGGAAGTAATGGATACTCCAATGGATGTAGCTGAGAGTAAGGCCTTGGAATCTGTTGCCAGGAAGTACGGAGTGTCCGTTGATGAGGCCCGAAAGAGTGTGAATGCCGTCCAGGAGGCACTCTCGAGTAACAATTGGTTCGGGACTCCTGAGTCTGAGATTCGTCGTGCGACTGACTGGAAGGATGCAGATCGATAAACCAGGGCATGCTTATCAGTAGGTGAGCCCTTGAGACAAAGACGCCGCCCAACCTCAGCCTGCAGCGGACACCCGGGCTCGCGCCCAGGTGCTCGCTGAGGCTGAAGAACGTTGGGCGTCCAGTCTAGGAGTAACCTAGTCAACGAAAGGAGATTTATCAATGAAAGTGTTCGCAGTGGCCATAATTACTACCATCGTGCTAGCTATCTCTCTGGGGCATGCTGCTGCTGATATTACAGACGATATTGCGGCCCCACCGGGAGACCCCTGCTTGATCAACCCAAACCTGCCAGAATGCAATTAAACGAGAGGAATTGGTATGTCTCGCTCAGAGCTGAAGCAGTGGACCGAGATCTTGACCCCCTGGATCCAGACTATTGGCTTAATGGTGGCTGCCATATTTGCTCTTGTCGAGTACCAAGATAGGAAGGATGATCTTAAGATCCAACGGTCGACAACATACCTAGCGCAAGCTAGCTCACAGGAACTCATCGAAGCCCGAAGTAAACTAGCCGAGCGCCAGCATGAGCTTGTCGGAGAGCTGAGGGAGATACTGTTAGCCAAAGACTCCGCCCAGGATCAGATAAATGCTGCCTACTTCGCGTTTGTTGTAGAAGATCTCGTGATGCATGGTTCAGAGCAAAGTCTTTATACACCATTTCAGCTGACCCTGGGATTTTTAGACGAGGGCGTAGTTTGCGCCAAACAGGGACTATGCGACGAGGAAGTAATCCGGGCCAACCTTACTGAGTTCGGTCGGGGGTTTGTTCGTTCGTACACACCTTATATTTGCTACCTTCGCCATGTATGGAACGATCCCTCGATTGGAAAGCGTGCAGAGGAATTCTACAATCCAGGCGCTGCAGGGGAGGCGTGTAAGGCGTATAAACAATCTGCCGAGAGATTGTTGCAGGCAAAAGGAACAGACAAGGCAACTGCCGCCGAACAACGGCCTCAACCGGACGGCACTCCGCTATCGCGCAGCCCCGCCGGTTAGGCCGAGAGTCGTTCGCACGGTCCCGCCGCTCACCGCCGACCACTTGGCGGTCAAGGTTCTTACGCTTTTTCGCAGGAAACCGGCTTCTGCCGCGGCGCGAGCTCCTCTCCTCTGAGTCCTGCCGTCGTTCTCGTGCTCGTCCGGCTTTCCGGCCTCCCCAATCGCTATTCCTCCGGAATTCTGGTTTTTCCCTGACTCTGGCTGCTCGGGCTCCAGTTTTCTGGATTTTCTCTGGCCGGAATCATCCCAAGCTATGGCCCAGCCGTTTTTCCGCTGCTTCTGGCATTTTTCTTGAGCCCGAGCCGCCAAAGCGGCGTCCAAGCTGTTCAGCTTGAGCCTGAGCCGCTTTTCCCCTGGCTCCGGCGTTCGAGCATTGCACCAGCAACTCTTGCCGAGCTCGAGCCGCTCAGGTCGTGGGTAAGTAGACGTTTCGGACCTTCGGCCCGCGATCTGCCGGCGGGAGGCTGCCGAAGTCTAGGTCACGGTGAGCGCCAACCCGCTTCGGTCGAAGATGGTACCCACGTCGAAGTGGCTGAGCCTGAGGAGCACGAAGTTGCACAGGTATGTGCTCGGCTCGATGGTCGAAGGGACTTTGAACGGGAAGGTAAAGGACTGCGAGCCGCCGGGGGGGAGGGTGGTTCCAAAGGCGGGCGGCTGGGCGAGCCTCGGGAAGCGCGCGTCCACGTTGAGCAGGAACAGCGCGTTGTCGGCGATGGGATTGCCGGGGCCCACCCACAGGTGGAGGTACAGAGACCCCTGTGAGACGGGGTCGGGGTTGAAAATACCAACGCTGATGTTGACTGTGCCGCCCGGTGCGACGGGGCTCCACCCCATGGAGTTGATGACCGGCGAGTTCACGCGCTGGAGCTTCTTGCGCATTTCCTCCTCGTCGAGGGCCACGAAGTTGTCCCCCTTCTTGAGGGTCTTTCTGTGCTTCTCCGCCGCTTCCTGCATCAACTTGATGTTCTTGGTGAGCTCCGCCTCGGTCATCTTCGGTTTGGCTTTGGGCTTGGTTGCCATGCTCGACTCCTTTCAGCGTTGGACGCCGCAGTGAGCGTGCTGACGGGAACGCTCCTCGTGCGAGACCCACGCGCGGCTCCCGGCGGACGAGGAGGATCAAAACAACATTAGCATGTTTCCGCAAGCCAGAAAAGACTCCGAGAGAGCCACTGAATCCGACGCGCCGAATTCCAATCAAAGCAACCGCGCCCGCCGCCGACAACCTGATCCGGGAGGCGCGGCCGGCCGTGGCCGATGCGGCCGGCCGCGCCCTCGGGCTCAGTACTGCGACGAGGTCACGTAGCCGGTGATGTCGTGATTGGTGGAGCCGTGGAAGTGCTCGTAGACCCAGAGGGCGCAGCGCGAGCCCGGTGCCCCCGTGCAGGAGAGCGGGCCTGCGAGGCCGGTGGTGGGGGGATCGATCCGGGCCGCGGTCACCTTGACGTAGCGGTCCTGCATCTTGTTGTTGGTCAGCCGCGTGGTGGAGCCGAGCTTGCCGCCGGTGTAGACCTGGACGGAGTAGATCTCGCCGTTCCTGGCATAGGCCAGCTCGAAGAGGCCCTGGAAGGGCGAGCCGCCCGTCGCGGTGCGCGTGCCGGCGGCGGAGTAGTCGGGCAGCAGCCCCGACGCCTTGTCGAAGTCGCCGAGAGGGACCGACACCGCGGTCACGCGGACGCCCTCTTCCGGTCTGATCGGCTCCGATACGGAATTCCCGGGGAACGTCTGCCCCTGGATCGTCGCGGAAGTGCCGAATTTGGTGACGTTGGCGCGCCAGAACACGGCCCAGCGGTTGTTCGCGTGGCTGTAGGCCACGACGGGCGGGCCGTTTGACGACGAAGCCAGGACCCTGGCCGGACCGAACGCTCCCATCGAATCGACCTTGCGCGCGACGATCTCGCCGGTCGGGCGCCGGTAGGCGAGGACGAAGTAGTCGGCGGCCGAGCTGTGTCCGTAGGCGATGCTCGGCGCATAGATCGGGTCGTCCACCGGAGCGTAGGTCTCAACGGTCGAGCTCGACAGCAGCGCGCCGGTCCCGTCTTCGACGACCGACAGCCGGACGGAGGAGACCGGACCCGCTGTCGCGCCGGAGCTCCAGACCCGATAGGCCAGCAGGTAGGGCGTGCAGCCAAAAGTGGTGCCGCACCGCGGGGCGGCCCAGCCGCCCGAGGGCCCGGTCGCCGCGGAGACGTCCTGGAAGCGGGAGCCGGCGATCTTCGCCGGCGCCATCAGCGGGCTGCCTGACCTGTCGAGGATGCGGTAGCCGAGAGCGCCGTCGGAGCGCTGCCAGGCGACCAGGTAGTTCCGCTTGGGGCTGTCGATTCGCCCGAACTTGAAAGCGGCCGTCGGCCGGGTGTGTGCCACCGTGCTGTCGTTCGAGATGTTGAGGGACATGCCGAAGAAGGGATCGCCTCCGGACATGGGGAGAAGCGTGCCGTTCCACTGCACCAGCTTGCCCCAGATCTGCAGGGGGACTCCCAGGTTGTTGTCCGACTCGTAGGCGACCAGGTAGCGGGCGTGGGTGGCGCCGGAAATGCTCGCGCTGCCGCCGAAATCGAACGCCGCTGCCGGCCTTCCCTGGTAGCGCCAGTTGGTCTCGACGCTGATCAGGGGGTCCACGACGACCGGGTAGGCGGCGGCGGCGAGCCAGGGGCCGTCGACCGTAAGGGTGACCTGGCCGTCGGCGATCTCGACTCTCACGCCGCGCCGGTCGCCGTCGGCATCGATGGCCGTGGCCGCGCCGTAGCGCAATCTCGCCGTACCGTCTCCGAGCGGGATGACGAAGCCGCCGGAGCCATCGGGGTGCGGCTCGCCAAGCTCCCGGTCGGCCGCGAGCGAGACGGTGATGGCGAGGTCCTCCCCGTCCGTGCGCCGGCGCAGCACGAACGACTGCTCGACGCCGGCCTCGGTCACGTCGTAACGCTCCACGATGCCGGCCGCCCGGGCATAGGAGATCCGGCGGCCGCTCACCTGGACCCGCGGTGCGCCATCGTCCCCGGTCGCGAGGAGCGTCGCTCCCTGCCGGACCTCCACCAGCTCGAACCGGGCGCTCGGAGCGGCCTCGGGGGACTCGTCAGTCCGGGCGGCGATCTCGAACGCGGAGCCGTCGAAGCGCGCCTCGTGCTGGCGCGACACGGCGACGTGGCCTCGCGCCTCGGCGACGATGGCCAGGGGATCGCGGGCGCTTCCCGAAACCGGAAGCGTCAGGGCGAGCAGGACGAATGCGAAGGCGGCGAGAGTGAAACGGGCTGTTTGAGGCTTGCTGATCATCATGATCTTTCTCCTTTCACCCCACAAAGCGCAATCCGGAGGAAAACCGGCTGATCGAGGCGGCGGAGAGCTATGATTCAGGGAAGGCGAAATGTCCGACCCGGAAAAGGTCACTCAACTATTGATGGAGTGGACCGGCGGAAACCGGGCTGCGCTGGATCGCCTGATGCCTCTCGTCTATGACGAGCTGCGGCGCCTCGCGGGCGGCTATCTCGGCCGCGAGCGGCGCGAGCACACCCTTCAGCCCACCGCGCTGGTCAACGAGGCGTTCCTGCGGCTGGTCGACCAGAAGCGCATCCAGTGGCAGGGCCGGGCGCACTTCCTGGCGCTCGCGGCCACCCTGATGCGCCAGCTCCTGATCAGCCACGCGCGCAAGCATCGGGCCGCGAAGCGCGGCAGCGGCGGCCCGCACCTCACGCTCCTCGAAGGGGACCTCGCCGTGGAGGCGCGCGACGTGGACCTCCTCGACCTCGACCGGGCGCTCTCGGGTCTGGCCGACCTCGATCCGCGGCAGGCCCGAGTCGTCGAGCTACGCTACTTCGGCGGCTTGACGGTAGAGGAGACGGCAGCGGTGCTGGAGGTGTCGCCAGCCACCGTGAAGCTCGACTGGTCGTTTGCCAGAGCGTGGCTCCTGCGGGAGCTGCAAGGAGGGTGACGTCATGGACATGGAGCGCTGGCAGCAGGTGCGGTCCCTGTTCGGCTCGGCTCTCGAACGTTCTACCGAGGAGTGGCCCGTCTGGCTCGTTGCCGCGTGCGGCAGCGACGCGGCGTTGCGCGACGAGGTCCAGTCCCTCCTCGCCGCTCATCACGGAGGGGGCAGCCTCCTGCCGGAGCCCGGCCCTTCTTCTCCGGACCCCCTGATCGGCCAGCAGATCGGCCCTTACGAGGTGCAGCGGCGCCTCGGCGGGGGAGGGATGGGCATCGTCTACCTCGCCGCGCGGATCGACGGGCAGTTCCGGAAGCGCGTCGCCCTCAAAGTGCTCAAGCCCGGCATGGATTCCGAGGAGATCCTGCGCCGCTTCCGCACGGAGCGGCAGATCCTCGCCGCGCTCGACCATCCCAACATCGCCCGGCTGCTCGACGGCGGCACGACCGGGCGCGGGCTGCCTTTCTTCGTGATGGAGTACGTCGAGGGACGGCCGATCACCGCGTACTGCGAGCAGGAGGGACTGCCGATCACCGCGCGCCTGGAGCTGTTTCGCACCGTCTGCTCGGCGGTGCAGTTCGCCCATCAGAACCTGGTCGTACACCGGGACCTGAAGCCCGCCAACATCCTGGTCGGCGGCGACGGCACGCCCAAGCTGCTCGACTTCGGGATCGCCAAGCTGCTCAACCCGGAGCTCGCGGCGCAGACCCTGGCGCTGACGTCGAACGGCGCCCAGCCGCTCACGCTGGAGTACGCGAGCCCGGAACAGATCCGGGGCGGGCACATCACGACGGCGAGCGACGTGTACTCGCTCGGCGTCGTGCTCTACGAGCTGCTGTCCGGCCGGCATCCCTACCGCGACGGTTGCACGATCGAGGAGATGGTGCACCAGGTTACCGAGGTGGAGCCAGCGGCCCCGAGCAGCGCCGCCTCGCAACGGGAATCCAGAACGTTGGCCGGCGATCTCGACTGCATCGTGCTCACCGCGCTGCGCAAGGAGCCGCGGCACCGCTACGCATCCGTCGAACAGCTCTCCGCGGATATCCGGCGTTTCCTGGAGGGGCGGCCGATCCTGGCGCGCAAGGCCACCGTGGGCTATCGGTTCGGCAAGTTCGCGCGCCGGCACCGGCTCGGCGTGGCGGTCGCGGCGACCGCGCTGCTCGCGGTTCTCCTCTTCGGAGCCGGGATGGGAGCCCTGGCCCTGCGACTGGCGCAGGAGCGCGAGCGGGCAGAGCTGGCGCAGCGGAGGGCCGAGCAGGTGACGGCATTCCTGACGGAGATCTTCGAGGTTTCCGATCCCCGGAAGTCGAGCGGCGAGACGATCACGGCGCGCGCGATCCTCGATGCGGGTGCCCGCCGGATCGGCACCGACCTCGAGGATCAGCCTGAGGTTCAGGCGGATCTGATGGCTACGCTGGGCATGATCTATCACCGCCTGGGCCTCGGCCAGCGCGCCCTCCCGCTGGTCGAGGCGGCTCTGGCGCGGCGCCGGCAACTGCTCGGGCCGGATCACCCGAAGGTCGCTCAGAGCCTCAACGACCTGGGCGTGCTCCAGGAGCGCGACGGAAAGTACCCCGCGGCCGAGGCCAGCTACCGGCAGGCCCTGGCCATCCGGCGCCAGCAGCTCGGGCCGCTCCATCCGGACGTGGTGGAGAGCTTGAGCGACCTGGCGGCCGTGCTCTGGGCGCAGGGGGAGTACGAGGCGGCGGAGAAGCAGTGGCGCGAAGTGCTGGCGATGCGGCGCAAGCTCTTCGGGGACGGCCATGTGGCCGTGGCCGGCAGTCTGAACAATCTGGCGATCGCACTGTTCTCCCGCGGCCGGTATCGGGAGGCCGAGCCCCTTCTGCGCGAAGCGCTTGCGATCCGCCGCGCGCTCCTCGGCGAGACCCACGTAGAGGTCGCCGACGGCCTCGGCAACCTGGCGCAAGTCCTCCAGGCCCAGGGGAGCCATGCGGAGGCCGAACGGCTCGAGCGCGCCCGGCTCGACCTGTACCGGAAGCTCCTCGACCGCGATCACCCGCACGTCGCCAGGAGCCTGAACAATCTCGGCTTCCTTCTCCAGATCCGGGGCCGGTACCGGGAGGCGGAGCCGCTTCAGCTGGAGGCGCTCGCCATCCGCCGGCAGCGGTTGGGGGAGACGCATCCCGACGTGGCCCAGAGCCTGTACAACCTGGGTGTCGTCGCCGAGGGACTGGGGGACCTCGCCGCCGCCGAGAACCACCACCGCGCGGCGCTCGACATCCGGCGCAGCGTCTTCGGCGGGGAACATCCGCATGTGGCCGACAGCCTGGGCCAGCTCGCATCGATCCAGGTACGCCAGGGCAGGATGGACAGCGCCGAGGCGTACCTCCGCGAGGCGCTCGCGATCCGGCGCAAGGCGCTCGGCCCCGACCATCCGGAGACGGCGACGCTCCTCGGCGAGCTCGCCGCCCTGTCGGCCACGAAAGGGGAATTCGCAGCCTGCGAAGGTCTGGCGCGCGAGGCGGTCGGCCGGCTCGCCGCGGTGCAGACCCCGGAGACCTGGACCTGGGAGGCCGCCGCGGCGCAGAGCGTCCTCGGTTCCTGCCTTTCCGGTCTCGGCCGGCTGCAAGAGGGGAGGCCGCTGCTCGCGGCAAGCTACTCGGCCCTGCGCATGAAGCTGGGCGAGGATGCCCTGCCCACTCGTGACGCGCACCGGCGGCTGCTGTCCGTTGCGGCGAGATCGCGGTGATACCAGCCGGCAATCCGAAGCCGACCGAGGAGTTTGCGAAGGCAGGATGTCGCCGCTGCGGAGACTAGGCGCCTTTCGAGGTCAGCGTCTTGGTCACGTTTTGAACCGGAGGCGGGGGAGTTTCCCACGAGCGGCCGCAGGTGAGCTCTCCGTCTTTCGAGAGCACCCAGTCGACCGCCTCCTTGAGGCCTTTGCCGTCCAACCCTTGCGGCTTCGCGATCGAAGCGAGATAGCCGCCCGGGAACCGCTGCACGGTCATGGGGGCCCAGAGCTTTGGGAGGTTGGGGGAGGGATCGGGCAGGCCGCCGGGCAGCTCTTTGAGGAGGAGCGCGAGGCGTCCGCCCAGGAAGAACCGCTCCGACTCGATCTTTCCCCCCTTGGGAAGCTTTTGCTTGAGGCCCTTGTAAGCCCGGTAGACGATGTCGCGCACGTCCGACTCCGGCTCCTTCTTCACGCGGAAGCCGGGCCAGGCGACATGGCCCGACCCGTCGGAGCACGCCTCGCACATGGCCAGGAACCCGGCCAACCACTCCTCGCTCGCTTGTTCCACCTCCTCGTCCCCGTACACCATGGAAGCGAGGCGCGCGAGCAACGCTCGCCCGATGTGCATCCCGTCGTGCGGCACGGAGCACCCTTGCTCGGTGACCATCTGCCCCGTCTTCGCCTCTTCCGCGAAGTAGTTGAGGGTTTGCCGCCGGAAGTTCGCCAACTCGGGGCCCTGGATCATCAGCTCGTATACGTACCGCGAGAAACGTCCCATGCTCTTGTAATTCTGAGACGCACCGCCAGGCGCCTTGAATCCCTCCGGCATGGAAAGGTACTCCGTGAAGGGAGGGAGCTCGGTAAGGCCCGCCCGGCCGACGAAGACGTCGGTAAGCGTCGACATGCGTTCCATGAACGTCTGGGCTGACTTGCCTTTGGCGCTATTTTCATCTGGCATTTTGCGTTCCCCCTGGCTTGCCGCGGTGTCCGGTAAAGGAATACGCAGCCAAGCCTCGAAACCCGACATCGGCGGGTCTCAGCCATTCTTCTCGAACACCGGTTGGCTCATTTTAACGCATCCGGGATTTCAATGCGGCAGGCGTCCCCCTTCTCCTGTGCCGAGCACCTAGGCTTATAGAGGAGAAGCCACGGCCTCATGATCGCTGCTCATGAAGTGACCGATTTGCTGGTCCGTTGGGGGGAGGGGGACCGCGGCGCGCTGACGACGCTCACGCCTCTGGTCTATGTCGAGCTGCGCCGCCTGGCGGCGCGGGCTTTGTCGCGCGAGCGTCCGGACCACACGCTCGAACCCACGGCTCTGGTCCACGAGGCATTCATGCGCCTGCACGGCGGGCGGCCGGCCTCGTGCGACGACCGTCTTCATTTCCTCTCGCTGGCGGCCCGGTTGATGCGGTGCATCCTGGTGGATCACGCGCGCTCCCAGAGGGCCGCTCGGCGGGGGGCCGGAGCCTTGAAGCTGCCTCTCGAAAGGATCGAGGAGCTGGCGGTTTGCGGTTCGCCGGTCGACCTCCTGGATCTCGATGCCGCCCTTTCCGAGCTGGCGGCGGCCGACGCCCGCAAGGCCCGGGTCGTCGAGCTGCGCTTCTTCGGCGGCCTGTCGGTGAAGGAGGCGGCGGAGGTCCTGGGCGTTTCGATGCCCACCGTGATCCTCGACACCCGCCTTGCCCGGGCCTTCCTGTTCGATCGTTTGGGGAGCGGACGTGCATCCTGAGCGCTTCCAACAGGTTGAACGGCTGTTCGGCGCGGTGGTGGAACGCCCGGAGGTCGAACGCCAGGCGCTCCTCGCCGGGGAAGAAGCGGACCTGATCGCGGACGTGGAGCGCCTGCTGGCCGCGGATGCCCGAGCCGGACGCTTTTTGGAGGACGCCGTGGCGTCCGGGGCCGCGGCGCTCCAGGACGAGACGGGCCTTCGGCTGGGTCCTTACCGGCTGGTCCGCGAGCTGGGCCGCGGCGGCATGGGCGTGGTCTATCTCGCCGAGCGCGACGACGAGGAGTTCCAGCAGCGGGTTGCCATCAAGCTGCTCCACCGCGGTCTCGAAACCGGCGAGATCGTGGCCCGTTTCCAGACCGAGAGGCAGATCCTCGCCCATCTCGACCATCCGTCGATCGCCCGCCTGCTCGACGGCGGGACGAGCGCGGACGGCCGACCCTACTTCGTCATGGAGCTGATCGAAGGCAAGCCGATCGACGTCCATGCCGAGGGCCTGTCCCTGCGCGGGCGCCTGGAGCTGATGATCGAGGTGCTCGCGGCGGTCCGCGAGGCGCACCGGAACCTGGTGGTGCACCGGGACCTCAAGCCTTCCAACGTGCTGGTGACCGCGGACGGCCGGCCCAAGCTGCTCGACTTCGGAGTGGCCAAGGTCCTCGCTTCCGAAGCGCGTCCGGACCTCACCAGCCACGGTCTGGCTCTTCCCATGACGCTCGCGTGGGCCAGCCCGGAGCAGGTCCTGGGCCTGCCGGTGACCACGGCGACGGACGTCTACGCCCTCGGCGTCCTGCTCTACCGGCTGCTCACCGGCTGCCATCCCTATCCGATCGAGGGCAGGTCCGTGCGCGAGATCGAGCGCTTGATCCTCGAGCACCGTCCAGAACGGCCGAGCGCGGTGGCGCCCTTGCCGCGCTGGCTCCGCGGCGATCTCGACACCATCGTCCTCGGCGCCCTCGCGAAGGAGCCGGCCGAGCGCTACGGCTCGGTCGAGCGGCTGGCGGAGGACATGGGCCTCGTCCTCCAGGGCCGGCCGATCACCTTTCGGCCCACGCCGCTCCGGATTCGCGCGCTCAAGTTCGTCCGCCGGCATCGATGGGGGACTGCCGCCGCCGTTCTGATCGCGGCCCTCTCTCTGAGCCTCGCCGGCAGCCTGGCCGTGGGCTCGGCGCGCACCGCCCGCGAGCGCGACCGCGCCACTCAGGTGGCCTCGCTGCTCGTCGACCTGTTCGAGATCGCCGACCCGGGGGAGCGGCGCGGCAGCTCGATCACCGCCCGGGAGCTGCTCGACCAGGGTACCGACCGCGTGCTCCAGCGCCTGGGCGGGCAGCCCGAGACCCAGGGCACGATGCTGACGACCCTGGGCCGGCTCTACGTTCAGCTCGGGCTCTACGACCGCGCCGTGGAGGTGCTCGGGGAGAGCGTCGCCGTCGAGCGCCGCCGGGGAGAGGACCACCCGGACCTCGTCCTGGCCTTGCGGGGCCTCGGCCGCGCGCTGGCGCTCGGCGGCCGTTTCGCCGAGGCCGAGCCGGTCTTTCGCGAGGTGGTCGAACGGGCCCGCCGGCTCTACCCCGCGGACCACAAGGAGGTCGCGATCAGCCTCAACAATCATGCCCTGGTACAGCACGACCTCGGCCACTATGCGGCAGCCGAGCCGCTCTACCGGGACGCGGTCGAGCTGGAGCGCCGGAACGGGTCCGGGTCGACCGTAGCGCGTGCCAATTGGGCGCTGCTGCTCATCGATCTCGGCCGGTACGATGAGGCCACGGCCCTGTGCCGGGAGATCCTGGCGTTGCGGGAGAAGGAGTCGAAGCCGGCTGGAGTCGCGAGCATCCTCGAGTACCTGGCCATGGCCCTCCAGGGCGCGGGCAGGCTCGACGAGGCCGAGGCGGCGGCGAGGAGGAGCCTGGCCCTGCGCGAGCGCCACCTGAGCCCCGACGACCGCGACGTCGCGCGCAGCCGCAACGTGCTCGGAGCCGTGCTGCGCGACCGCGGCGACCTGGACGGTGCAGAGGTGCTGCTGCGCCGCGCCCTGGCCGAGCGCCGGCGCCTGCTCGGACCCGGCCATGCCGAGGTGGCGGTCAGCCTGGAAGACCTGGGGGACCTGCTCGCCGCCCGGGGCCGCCACGCCGAGGCCGCACAGATGTTCGCCGAGGCGATCCGGGTCCTCTCCTCCTCATTCTCCGCCAGCCACCCGACGGTCGCCCGCCTCGAAATGAAAAAGGCCGGGCGCCGCGCGCGCGGCGCCCGCGCCGGGCTTCACTGAGGCGGCTCGGCCTGCAGAACCTGGTCCACGTCGAAGCCGAGGAACAGCGGGATCTCCCATTCGACGAGCGGATCGCCGATCGCCTCCATGCCGATGGCGTTGTTGCCGGTGGCACGGTCGAAGCGCCCGCTGATGTTCGTGTTGTTGGCGATCAGGTTGACGATCGGATCGACGTAGGTGAACGAAGTGTTGGCGAAGCGCAGGCCGGTGAACGTCTGCTGTCCGGCCAAGGCGCCGGGGAGCGTGAAGAAGCGGTGCCAGTACTGGCCGATGTTCGCGCTGGTGTTGTTCGCCGTGTTGACGTATCCCGGCCACCAGTTCGGGAAGCTGAAGTTGCCCGCGGCGCGCAGGAGCGGGGCCACCTTGCGGAGCCAGTTGCCGTCCGCGGTCGTGACATTGTGGCCCCTGCCCGGCTCCAGGCCGTTGGCGCCGTCGAGCTCCTCGCCATAGACCTTCTGGAACTGGGCGACCTGGAACGGATTCGTCTGCTCCATCACCTCGCGCATCGTCCAGCCGATGAGGCCGGGCTTGCAGGCGGTGATGCGCGCCCAGCCGGCGAAGTTCTGGGGGATGGGGAAGAGCGCGGGCGTGATCCGCCGCACGGCTCCCGGCGGCAGGCTCGCGAAGTTGACGGTCGCGATCGGCGGGCCGCCGGTGCGGGCGAAGAAATGTACGTTGACCGGTCCGATGTCCACTCCCGTCACGTTGGCGACGCTCATCATGGTTTCGACCGGCGGCGTCGCCGGGAGCGGTCCCGGCTGCGCGAACGGTCCGGTCTCGACGTGCTCGGGGTTGAACAGGCGCAGGGCCGGCGCGAACTGCATCATGCCGGAGCCCATCCGCAGCCGGCCGCCGGGCACGAGGTTGGCAGGCGCGCCGTTGCCGAAGACGTCGACCATGAGGAAGTCCCCGAGGATCGGGTTGCCGTTCGAGGCCGCCGCGGTGAGGATGTTGAGGTTGAAGGGCGCGGGATTGCTCAGGTAGAACGGCTCGCCGAGCGCCCAGAGCGAGGTGTCGAGAAACATGCCGAACGGCGGCAGGGTGACGGTCTGCGAAGTGAGCGGCGTGTTCGGGGCGATGAAGCTGTTGACGGCGACCGTCGTGGGCGTCGGGTTCGGGTTGAGCACGCAGTTCAGGGGCAGCACGCCGTTCAGGAAATCTTCCGGCGCGGAGTTCGAGGCGGGGAAGGGACCGGAGAAGAGAGTCGTCGAGCTGTCCTGGCTGATCTGAAGCTGCTGCAGCGAGCCCTCTCCCGGGGAGAAGCTGTCCGGGTCGAAATAGGTCTGGCCGTTGGAGAGGGTGATCTGTCCGAAGTGATGGAGCGTGGCGCCGACGATCGGATGATTCGCCGTCACCTCGACCGAGCCGATGCCGGGCCCGAACTGGCGAAGCTGGATCGCACCCTGGACGAACGTGTCCTCGGGGCCGAGGGTGATCGGGAGCACAGCCAGCGTCGTGCCCGCCGGATCGCGGTAGGTGATGGTGGCGTTGACCGTCAACGTCGGGCTGGGGTTGTTGACCACCACCGCGCTCCGGAAGTCGGACATGTCGACCGGAGCGGTCTGGTTTGCATCCGGGTTGAAGAATACGCAGGCTCCCCACTTCTGCAGCGCGGCCGTCCCCTGGAGGTGCACCGACGAGTGCATCCAGTGGTAGTCGTTGCTGACCGCCGGGTTGCTGAACAGCGCCGGGTCGGCAAAGATGTCCGGCGGCGCCTGGTTGGTTCCGCTCGGGATGGGAATGGGGGTGACGGGGCAGATGGGGTGAGGGATCGGATCCGGGTCGATCACGACCTGGGCTCCGGCGGCCGAGAGCCCGAGAGCCGCCTGCAGGGAGGCGACGGCCAGAATCCGGAGCAAGGGACTGCGAAGAGTCATGAGGCGCTCCTTTCCGGCGGGGCCCGATCGCCCCGCCTCATGAAAGGAAGCGGAAAAACGGCACTGGAGAGATAATCCCGGGGTGATCTGGCTCTTCTTCCTCCTCATCGCCCTTCCGGTCGCGGAGATCGCGCTGCTGATCGCGATCGGCCGCGAGATCGGCCTGGCGGCGACGGTCGCCCTCCTTCTCCTGACAGGCCTGCTCGGCGCCTTCCTGGCCCGCCGCCAGGGATTGGCGGTCGTCCGCAAGGTGCAGTCCGAGATGGCGGCGGGACGGGCACCGGCGGGCCAGCTCGTCGACGGAGCCCTCATCCTGCTGGCCGGCGTCCTGCTCATCGTCCCCGGCGTGCTCACCGACGCGCTCGGGTTCTTCTGTCTCCTGCCCGCGGGCCGGACGATCGTCAAGGCCTGGGTGCGGAGGCGGTTCGAGGCAGGGCTGCGCAGCGGCCGAATCGCAGTCTCTGCCAATGTAAGGCGGGTGAACATGAAGAACATCACACCCCAGAAGCCGCCTCCAGACCGGAAGGCTCTCGAAAGCGGCGACGAGCCTTGACGGCCCCGCCCCGCCTCCTGCTCCGCGCCGCGCTCGCGCTCCCCATGATCGCCTCCGGGATCGTCCGGCTGATCCCCGTGCAGATGCCGCCCCTGCGGCCGCTCGACCAGTTGCAGCGGCTCGGCATGCTCACGCAGGAGGAGCTGCTGCGGACGATCGTCGGGGCCTCGCCCGTCTTTCAGTCGTTCACCGGCCTCGCGGCCCTGCTGGGCGGGGTGCTGCTGCTCTTCCCCCGGACGGTTCTCCTGGGGGCGCTGATCTGCGCCGCGAACCTGGCCATGGCGGTCACGCTGGCCCTGTGCTACGACCTGCCAAAGCTCTACGTGTCCTGCCTGTTCTTCCTGTCCCTTCTCCTGCTCGCTCCGGACCTGCGCCGGCTGGCCGACCTGTTCCTGCTCGACCGCGCCGTAGAGCCTCCCCGGTCGCCGCCGGCCGCGGACGGCTGGCCCGGCCGGGTCCTGCTCCTCCTCGGCCTGGGCGTGATCGTGGCGGGAGCCGCCGTGGCCGTCCCCCGGCTCGCGCGACTCCATCCGCCGGAGCCGCCGTTCTACGGTGCCTGGAACGTGGAGGAGCTCACAGTTGACGGCGACGAATCAGATGATCCGCGCCAGTGGCGCCGGATCGTATTCCAGGACCCGGGCGCGCTCGATGTCGAGTTCCGGATCGGAGCGCGCAAGCGGTACGTGCTCGACCTGAACCTGTCCAGGAAGACCATGACCCTCGACCGGCGGTCCCGCTTCACCTTCCAGAAGCCGGAGGAGGGCGTGCTCGTCCTCGAAGGGCGGCTGGACGGCCGCCGCACGCGCGCGAAGCTGCGCAGGATGCTGATCAGCTCGCCATGGTTCCACTGGATTACCGACTACTCGCGTTATGAATGAACGGCACGAGGGGCCACGCTGGAGCCTGGCGACGAGGATCGCCTTCCGGTTCGTGTTTTCCTACTACGCCCTCACCTTTTTCATCCCCCTGCTGATCTCCCGCAGCGAATTCCTGCGCGAGAGGCATGCCGAGCTCTGGGACGCCGTGATCCTTTTGGCCGACGAGACCTTCGTCCATGTCCCTTATGAGCTGTTCGGCCCCAACGATGCCCACGGTTGGGTCAGGTTCCTCTGCACCCTGGCCTTCGCCGGCGTGGCCGCGGCGGTATGGTCGGTGCTCGACCGAGGCCGGCTCCGGTATGAGCGGCTCTACCCATGGCTCCGGCTCCTGATGCGCTACCTGCTGGCAGGCGCCATGATCCGGTACGGGGCCATCAAGATCATCCCCGCGCAGATGATCGCGCCGCCGCCCTTGTTTGTTCTGCAGGCGCGGATCGGCGACATCTTCCCCAACCACCTGCTCTGGTGGACCATCGGCGCCTCCCCGGCTTTCGAAACGGTGATCGGCCTGGCCGAGCTGGTGGGCGGCGCGCTGCTGCTCGTGCCCCGGACGACGCTGCTGGGCGCCGTGATCAGCGCCGCGAACATGCTCCTCGTCTTCCTGCTGAACATGTGCTACGACGTGCCGGTCAAGCTCTATTCCCTGCAACTGTTCCTCCAGGCCGTCATCCTGATCGCGCCTGACCTGCCGCGGCTGGCGGACGTGTTCTTCTTCCACCGCAGGGCGGAGCCCTCCCGGGTGCCGCCGCTCTTCCGCAACCGGTGGCTCAACGCGGCCCCGCACGTCCTCCTGCTCCTGTTCGGCCTGAACGCGATCCGGTCGGGCCTCGAGCTCGCCTCCGAGAGATACGCGAGGATGAATCCACCGCGTCCGCCGCTCTATGGGCTCTGGTCGGTGGAGGATTTCGCGCGCGACGGCAGGGAGGTGCCGCTCCACACCGAGCCGGACCGCTGGAACCTGGTGATGTTCCTCGCGCCCGGCTCGCTCCGGATCGAGCCGATGGCCGGACCGTGGAAGACCTACGAGCTCGGCCTGGACATGGAGAAGAAGACGATGACGCTCGGCGAGCCGCCGTCGGGCTTCTCCTTCCGGCAGCCGGAGAAGGACGTGCTCATCCTCGACGGGCAGTTGGAGGGCCGCCGGGTGCGGGCGAAGCTGCGCAAGGTGCCGCTCATCCGCAGGACGACGTGATCGCTACAGCACGGGCGCCATCATGCAGGCCAGGCGGTCCACGAGCTTTTTGAGCGGGGGCCGGCGGCGCCAGAGCGTGCGATGGACCTCGACGGCGCTGTGCAGATCCTCCTCGAAGGCCTCTTCCAGCCGCCGGGCCACGTCCTCGTCCAGCATCGCGAGGTCGCACTCGGCGTTGAACAGGAAGGAGCGGAAGTCGAGGTTGGTCGAGCCCACGACCGAGACGTAGCCGTCGGCCACCAGGCTCTTGGCGTGCAGGATCGAGGTCTGGTATTCGAAGATCCGCACGCCCCTGGAGAGCAGCCGCTCGTAGTAGCCGTGCGCGGCGTGGCGGACGATGGGCACGTCGGTCTTCCCGGGCAGGAGGAGCCGGACGTCGACTCCGCGTTGCGCGGCCCGGCCCAGGATGTGGACCGCGGCCCAGCCCGGGGCGAAGTAGGCGTTGGTGATCCAGACGGTGTGCCGGGCCGCGCCCACGATCGCCGCCAGGGCCGAAGCGGATTCGGCGGTGCCCCGGTTCGGCCGGGAATCGAGGACCAGGATGCGCGTACCCGGGGCCGCCGCCTCCTCGGCCGACAGCGGCGGAAGCTCGAGCGGCTCACCTCCGGCCCGCACCCAGCCCTCGGAGAAGACCACCGCCATTTCCCAGGCGGCCGGGCCGGCGATGCGGACGTGGGTGTCCCGCCAGGCCTCCCCCAGGCCGGGGGAGGTCGAGCCGTACTCCTCGCCGATGTTCATCCCGCCAGTGAAGGCGACGTGCCGGTCCACGACCAGGATCTTGCGGTGGTCGCGGAACGGCTGGTACCAGAGGGCAGTGAAGAGAGGATGGTAGAGGCGGACCGCGATGCCGCGGCGCTTCATTTCCTGCCAGAAAGCCGAGCGGGTGGAGAAGGAGCCCAGGGCGTCGGCGAGCACCCGTACCTCGACGCCGCGGCGGGAGGCGAGCGAGAGCTCCTCCAGGAAGCCGCGGCCGGCGGCGTCGTCCTTGTAGATGTAGGACTCCAGCAGGATCTCCCGGCGGGCGGCGGCCACCGCCTCATGCATGGAGGCGAAGGCGTCCTCCCCGCGGAAGAAGACCTGGGTCTCGTTGCCGCCGAGGATCGGGGCGCCGTCGATCCGCCGCAGCAGGATCTCGAACCCGGGATCGCGCACGCCGTCGGGCAGGGTGCGGGCAAGCCGCCCCACCTGCCGCACCCGCAGCTCCCGCGGGAGCCGCCGGCCCGGGCCGGGACGGACGATGGGGCGGAAGTGCCGGAAGCGCGTGCGGGGGGCCATCAGGCGGGCAGTATGTCAGAGGTGGCGCCTCCGCCCCCCGTCGGTCTGGGCCGGGCAGATTGAAAGTTGGATTTTGAATCTGCCCGGTTCTGCTATCCTGTCGAACGAATGATCGAGCGGCTCCTCCAGCCCCGCCTCCTCGAGCTGGCGACACGCTACCCGGTGCTCACCTTGACCGGGCCGCGCCAGTCGGGCAAGACGACACTGAGCCGCATGGCCTTCCCTGACCTGCCTTATGCCTCTCTGGAGAATCCGGCGCAGCGGGAGCTCGCCCAGGACGATCCCCTGGCCTTTCTCTCCCGCTTCCGGGATGGCGGCATCATCGACGAGGTGCAGCGGGTCCCGCAGATCTTCTCTTACTTGCAAGGTTTGGTCGACGAGGATCCCCGGCCCGGCCGGTTCCTGCTCACCGGCTCCCAGAACCTGGCGCTGGTCAACGCGGTGACGCAGTCTCTCGCCGGCCGCACCACTCTGACTGAGCTGCTGCCGCTCTCCCTGGAAGAGATCCGCCGCTTTCCGGAGATGCCCGCCGATCTCGACACGCTGCTGTGGCAGGGCGGCTACCCGCGGATCTACGAACGGAGCCTGCCGGCCCATGAATGGCTCGCGGATTACACCGCCACCTACGTCGAGCGCGATGTCCGGCAGCTCGTCAACGTCGGCGACATGCTGGTCTTCCAGACCTTTCTTCGCCTCTGCGCCAGCCGTTCCGGGCAGATTCTGAACCTCTCATCGCTGGCCAACGACTGCGGCATTTCCCAGCCTACGGCACGCTCCTGGCTCTCGGTGCTGGAAGCGAGCTACATCGTCTTCCGCCTGCCGCCGTTCTTCGCGAACCTGGGCAAGCGCCTCATCAAGGCGCCGAAGCTCTACTTCTACGACACGGGCCTGGCGGCGAGCCTCCTCAACATCGAGAACCCGCGCCAATTGGAGACTCATCCGTTGCGCGGAGCCCTGTTCGAGACCTGGGTGGTGGCCGAGATTGCCAAGGCGCATCTTCACCGCGGACGCCGGCCGCGACTCTCCTTCTACCGTGACCGCAGCGGCCTGGAGATCGACTTGGTCCTGGAGAAGGGGGCCGATCTCGTGCTGGTGGAGATCAAGTCCGCGCAGACTCCGTCGGGTCAATACTTCTCCGCCGTGGAGCGTTTCGCGGAGATCCTCGGCAAGAAGGAGACCCCGCGCATTGAGGGCCGCTTCGTGGTCTACGGCGGCGAGGAGTCGCAGGAGCGCAGCCGGGGTCGGATCCTTTCCTGGCGTGAGCTCGATACCCTGCCGATCTGACTTCTGTCAGTGGTGTACGATCTGGCACGTCTCCGTCTTCCACGAGAGGATTGCATGCGGAAATCGATCCTGATGCTCTCGCTGTTCGCAGTCGCGCTCGTCTCCAACCCGCTCCGGGCCCAGGAGGAGAAATCGGAGAAAACCCTCGAAGCCCAGGTGAAGGAGCTCGCGCAGAAGGTCGAGGAGCTCCAGTACGACCTCGACCAGGTCCGCAAGGTCTCGGACGACGCGCTGTTCTGGCTGCGGCTGTCCGACGTCGCGCAGGTGGACAAGGTGCTTTTGACCGGGCCGCCGAACCCGAAGGACGAGGAGACCTACGGCATCGCCAACGAGCGGCACCCGATCCGGATCTACCTCTACACCTTCCTGCCGAAGAGCCTGGACAAGTCGAGGAAGCATCCGGCGATCATGCTCACGCATGGCGGCGTGCACGGCGACTTCGGCACCTACCACGTTCACCTCGTGCGCGAGATGGTCGAGCGCGGGTACATCGTGCTGGCCACCGAGTACCGAGGCTCGACCGGATATGGCAGGGAGATGTACGAGGCGATCGACTACGGCGGGCTCGAGAACGACGACGTCGTCGCCGCCCGCGACTGGGCCGTCGAGCAGCTCCCGGTCGATCCGAAGCGGATCGGCCTCGTCGGCTGGAGCCACGGCGGGATGATCTCGCTCATGGCCGGCTTCGACCATCCGGACAAGTTTGCGTGCATCTATGCCGGCGTCCCCGTATCCGACCTCATCACTCGGCTCGGCTACCACGAGCAGGGTTACACGGACCTCTTCGCGGCCGACTACCACATCGGCAAGCCTCCCTCGAAGGCGGTCGACGAGTACCGGAAGCGCAGCCCGGTCTGGAACGTCGGGAAGCTGAAGCTGCCGCTCATGGTTACCTCGACGACCAACGACCGGGACGTCAACGTCGTCGAGGTCGAGCAACTGATCGTCCACCTCAAGGCGGCGGGCAAGAGCTTCGAGCACAAGATCTACGACGACGCCCCCGGCGGGCACAGCTTCGAACGCCTCGACACCACCTACGCGCGCAACGTGCGGAAGGACCTCTATGCGTTCCTCGAGAAGCACCTGAAGTAAGTCACGAGCCCTTCTGAATGGCTGAAGATCGCCCTGAGCGCTTCAGGGCCGCTCCGAGTCTCTCGGAATGACTCTGAAAGGCTCGGAGCCATTCTGAGCCACTCAGAACGGCTCCGAAGATTCCAGAGCCGCTCTGAGCGGCTCGGAACGAGCCGGAAAGATTTGGAGCCCTCCTGAACGGCTGAAGATCGCCTTGAGCGCTTCAGGGCCGCTCTGAGTCTCTCGGAATGACTCTGAAAGACTCGGAGCCATTCTGAGTCGCTGAGAACGGCTCCCAGGATTTCAGAGTCGCTCTGAGCCGTTCAGAGTCCTTCTGAGAAGGTTGGAGCCGTTTTAAGCGGCTCGGAACGGCTCTGAAGCGTTCAGCATGGTTCTCAGGGTGTCGCCTCCTGGTGCATCACTTTGGTGTGAAGTTTATGATGAACGAGGCGCACCTGCAGTGGGAGGTGAGGGCCCGCCGGAGGTTGCCCTCCGGCGGGAGTGGGATCAGGCCGGCGTAGTGCCGGCAGCGGCCGTTGTGGCGGTGGGCAGCGCGGTTGGCGCGGGCCCGGCGGTTCTGGTTGGGGCGGTAGTCGTCGCGATAGGCCCGGCCGCGGTTGTTGCGGTAGGACTGCGACGCGAAGAAGTCCGCCTCGCGCTCGGCATCCCGGCGCGCGTCCTTCTCCTGCTTGTAGTCGCTGTAGGCACCGGCGGCGGCGCCCACCGAGGCTCCGACGGCCGCTCCCTTGAGGAGCTCGACGCCGCTTCTCCGGCCCCGGACGACCTGGGTGACGGCGCCGATGGCGGCGCCGGCCGCGGCGCCCTTCACCATGCGGTCCGAGCCGCCGGTGTCACGGTCGCCGGCCTGGGCCGCAACCGCTCCGCCGAGGAACAGGACGGCCATCAGGAACGTTGCGATGAAGACTCGCTGTCTCGCCATGCTGAACATTTCTCGTCTCCTTCTCCTTGAAGTCGTCCCGCTTCGATCCATATCTCAAGACTGACGACTCTCTAGTTTCTGCGGCATCCCGGAGGGGTCTCTCCGGGGCAGCACAGTTACCATAGATCAAGAGCTATGCCAGCGCGGACTCGGGCTCGTAAGGTGCTGTCCGACAGTGGCTTAGGAGCGAATGGAGAAATCTCCGCACGCCTTGGGAACGTCCCCTCCTCAGGACGGCTTGTCCCTCATGAAGGCCAGCTAGCCGATGGGGTTCGCCGCGTACACGACCTCCGGGCTCTTGAGAAGGCCCTTCTCCACGATGAAGTCGTCCGAATCGCCCAGGGTGCCGTTCGGTCCGGGGGAGATCAACTGGTAGAGGTCGTCACGCAGCCGGCGGTAATGGAGCGGATTGCCCCACGCGTCGTCCATGGACAGCTCGGCCCGCAGCATGGGGTCGACGTCGCCGAGCCGGGCGGGAAAGGCATAGGCGCCGGTCGGATCGGTCGTCAAGTGGAGGTTCAGGGCATTGGCCCAATCGAAAAGCTGCTTTTCGGTCTGTGTCTGCTTGCCGCCGCATCCGGCAACCAGGACGGCCATCAGGACCATCATGAGGAACAGCCCGGTCCAGCGCAGTCGCGTCATCTTCTCCTCCTTTTTCGTAGGCACACGCGGTCCCCATCCCATCCTCCTATCGAGGGCGGTGTGCTCCGGTCATGAAACGGCTTTGTGTAGTCAAGCCTATCATGGCCCTCCTTTCCGATGGTGCTACGATGCGCGCATGAGGACCCTGGATGACGAGATCGTCCATCTGGCGGAGTCGGTGCCTGGAGTGTCGGCCCTGCTGGTCTTCGGCTCCCGAGCGTCCGGGTCTCCCCGGCCCGATAGCGATCTTGATGTCGGGGTCCTGCCGAATTCCGACGATCCGCAGGCCCGGCGCAGGCTGCAATCGCAGCTTGCCGTGGCGCTGGCCGATCTGGCTCCCCAGGGCCGGGTCGATGTCATCCTGATGGATGAGGTTTCTGACCTTCTGAGGCAACGCATCTTGGAGACGGGACGAGTCCTGATCTGCCGCGATCCTGCTGCCTTCCAGGATCTGAGGGTGCGGACGATGCGCGAGCACGGGGATCGGGAGTGGGTAAGGCGCATGATGCGCAGCGCCCAGCGCCAACGCCTCGAACAAGGAAAGCACAGTGGTCGATCGGGACGCGCTCTCGAGTCGCTTGGACGCGTTGGAAAACTACCTCGCTGAGCTGCGCTCCTTCGAGCGCTACAGTCCTGGCCTCCCGGCCTCTGTTAGCATGCGCAGCCATGATCCCTGTCCTGCTCGCGTTCTCTCTGCTGGCTGTCCCTTCGACCGGTTCCGCGCCGCGCACGATGCGGGTGGACTACTACCATTCGGGAGATGCCTCCCAGGAGCGGTTCAGCCTGGACAAGGTGGTCCTCGAGCCCGGCGCGTGGCCGGGCAACCCGGCCCGGCCTGTCGATGATACGAACCTGGGCAAGTACCTCTTCGAGGTGCTGGACCGGAGGACCAACCGTGCCGTCTATTCGCGGGGCTTCGCGTCGATCTTTGGCGAGTGGGAGACCACCGGCGAGGCGCGGGAGGTCTGGCAGACGTTCCACGAGTCGCTCCGCTTCCCGGCTCCCTCTTCTCCCGTCCAGGTAGTCCTCAAGAAGCGCGACGCGCGCAACGCGTTCCGCGAGGTCTGGTCGGTGCTCGTCGATCCGGCGGACCCGTTCGTCGATTCGTCGGCGCCGCCCGCTCCAGGACCGCTCCTGGAGATCGAGCGCAACGGCCCGCCGGCCGAGAAGGTCGACTTCCTGATCCTCGGCGACGGCTACACCGCGGCCGAGCGGGGCAAGTTCGAAAAGGACGCCCGCCGGCTGGCGGACATCCTCTTTGCCACTTCGCCGTTCAAGGAGCGCCGCCGCGACTTCAACGTCTGGGGGCTCTGCCCGCCCGCCGCGGAGTCGGGGATCTCCCGGCCCTCGACCGGCATTCACCGCCGCTCTCCCGTGGGCGCTACTTACGACGCCTTCCGCTCCGAGCGCTACGTGCTGACCTTCGACAACCGCGCCCTGCGCGACGTGGCCGCCTTCGCGCCCTACGAGTTCGTCGAGATCCTGACCAACACCCGCACGTATGGCGGCGGCGGCATCTTCGGCCTCTTCTCGACCGTGGCCGCGGACAGCCTCTGGTCGCCCTACGTCTTCATCCACGAATTCGGGCACCACTTCGCCGGGCTGGCCGACGAGTACTACACCTCGGACGTGGCCTACGAGCCGTCGCAGGAGCTGGTGGAGCCCTGGGAGCCGAACGTCACGGCCCACATCGAAGGCGGCAGCCTCAAGTGGAAGGACCTGGTCGAGCCGGGCACGCCGATCCCGACGCCCTGGTCCAAGGAGGAGTTCGAGAAGCATTCGGCGGAGATCCAGAAGCGCCGCCGGAAGATCCGCGCCGAGAACCGGCCGGAGGAGGAGATGGACGCCCTCTTCCTGGAGCAGCAGAAGGTGGAGACGAAGCTGCTGGGGAGCGAGAGGTACGCCGGCAAGGTAGGGGCGTTCGAGGGGGCGAACTACTCGGCCAAGGGCTACTTCCGGGCCCAGGCCGACTGCATCATGTTCACCCGCAACGAGGTCCCCTTCTGCCATGTCTGCCAGCGCGGCATCGAGCGGGTCATCGACCTCTACACGCAGCCGGCCCCCTGAGGCGGGTTAACATGGCTCGACCACCATGGCCGAGCCCTCCTCCCGCCGCAAGCGCCTTCTCCGGATCTTCCTGGTCCTGGCGGTGCTGCTGGCGCTGCTCCCCGTCGCCCTTTTCGTGGCCCTGCGCTCGTCGGGTTTCCGGCAGTCGGTCCTGCGGCAGATCGCCGGCTGGCTGAGGACGGAGTACGGTCTCGTCCTGAAGGCGGACGACTTCGACGCCCGCTGGGACGGTTTCGCTCTCGATGGCGTCGAGGTCGGCGCGCCGGATGCCCGGCCGGTCTTCCGGGCCAGCCGGGTGGATGTCTCCATGGACATGCGGACCCTCCGCGGGCCGGTGCGGGTGATCCGGAACCTGGAGATCGAGGACCCGGTGCTCGACCTGTCGGCGCCCATCCCGAAGCTTCCCGAGTCGGACCCCCAGGCGCCTCCCGGCTTGCGGATCACCCGCATGGTCTTCCGCCGCGGCTCGATTCTCGGGCCGCCACCCGAGCCGCCTCTCTCGGACTGGGTCCGGAGCTGGCGGGTCGGCGAGGTCGAGGGCGGCGGGTCCTACGTGGACGGCCGGTGGGACGTGAGCATCGAAAGCTCCGAGGCGCACGTCGAGCGCCCCGGTTTTCCTCCCCTGGACCTGCACCTGGGGACACAGATCGAGTACAAGGACGGCGAGCCGATCCGGATCGCCTGGGTGCGCGCGAACGGCGACGGTCTCCGGCTCAGCGGGTTGGGCTCCGTCCCGATGCTGGAGGGAGCTTCGAGCTACGCGGCCTTCGACGTCCAGGTCGAGCCCCGTCTCCTGGCCGCGGGAGCCCCGCCGGGAGGCAGCGTCCGTGCCAAGGGAGAGCTCTGGCTGCCCGATCCACCCATGGGCAAGGTGGCGGTCGAGGCCCGCGGCGTTCCGGCGGAGGTGGTGCGGCCCTATATGGATACCGCGCTGTTCCAGGATCTCTCCCTGGCTGGCACGGTGGCGGATGCCGAAGCGGACCTCCAGCTCGAGCCGGCGGTGCAGGGGAAGGGAAGGATTGCCTGGAAGCGGGGAGACCGGCAGCTCGTCCGCATGGATCTGGAGGTGAAGGAGGATCAGGAGATCCGGCTGACTGCCGAGGGGGATCTCCTTCCGGGTTCACCGGGGCGCCGCCACGTCCGCGGTACGGTCGTGGCTTCGGCGTGGTCGGAGCTGGCCAAGGGCACGGCGGAAGGAATCGACGCCGAGCTGCGGATCCCCAGCATTTCAAACGCACTGGCGGAGGCGCGGGCGCTCTGGCCGCGTCTGGTGCCGAAGAGCGTTCCAGTGCAGGGGGCTCTGGAAGCGGACGTGCGGCTCTCCGGAGCCCTGACGTCCCCCCTGGCCAAGGTGGATGCCTCCTGGGTGCCGGAGCCGGGGGCTCGGGTGAAGGTCCGGGCGGAGGGGCGGGTGGGGACTTGGACGGGATCCGCTCGGGCGGAGATGGAGAGACTGCCTCTGGCGCTGGCCGGGCAGGCGGGAGGAACCCTCTCCGGAACCCTCACGCTCTCCGGCTCCCCCCGTTCCTATCGCACCAGCGTCGATGCCGAGGTCGTCCAGGCCGCCTATCCGCCTTATCTGGAAAGTCTGGAGCGGAGCCGGATCGTCGGGAAAGGTTCCCTCGCACTGCAGCCTCTGACCTACACGGGCACTCTGGACCTCGATGGCACCGGCCTTTTCGTCCGGCCAAACGCGTCCTCGACCGCGCAGCTCGCGAGCTTCCAGGTGGAGTCGGACGGCACCCTCAAGCTGGAGCCGATGGCCTATGCCGGCAGGGTGTCCTTCTCGGGATCCGGCCTCGACTCGCCCGGCATGGCCTTGGCCGAGCAACTGAACGTCGAGTCGAACGGCACCTTCCGTCTCGATCCGCTCTCCTATCAGGGAACGGTCTCTTTGGACGGCACCCGCGTCCACGTCCCGGACACGGTGCGCGCCGAGCGGGTGGCTCTGGATGCAGATGGCATCTTCTCCGAGACCATCGCGGGAAAGGTCCTCCTGGACGCATCCGGAGTGGAGATCCCGGCCGCGGGCGCCACCCTCCTGACCCTCCAAGCCGAGGCGAGCAGCGACGGCAAGGATGTCCGCATCGCCTCCCTCACCGGTTCGCTCCCCGAGGGACGGACGTTCTCGGCCTCGGGAGGCTTTGCACTCGATCTCAAGACCGCCGATCTCGACTTGCGGCTCATCCGCCCGGTCGACCCGGTGCGCGAGGCCGAGCTGACGGCGACTCTTCGCGAGGGGATCGTCGAGCTGTCCGCCCCCCGGATCGACACGGACGCCGGACCGGCGAGCCTGCGGGCCACGATCCCCCTCGGCGCTCTGGCGCAGATCCCGGAGCTCGCCAGGCTCCCGTTCGAGCCGGCTCCCGGAGAGGTCTCGATCCACGCGCAGGCCCCCGAGGTGGACTCCGAATCCCTGCTCAAAGCCCTGGGGATGGAGGCGCGGTCCGAGCGTCTGCGGGCGGGAGTCACGGCCGACCTCACCTTCGATCCCATGGCTCCGGCCGCCGGACGCGGCGAGATCCTCGTCGAAGGCCTGAGCTTCGAGACGAAGGACGGGCGAGTGGCAGCGGAGGCCCCGGTGATCGCCCGGCTGGAGCGGGGGAGGCTGGAGCTGCAACCCGTCCGGCTGCGGGTCGAGAGCGCGGAGATCGGAGCGACCGCGATCGACGTCAAGGGGACGGCCGACCTCGATCCTGCCTGGAAGCCGACGCAGGAGCCGGCGGCTCTCATCCGGAGCCTCTCCGCCGAGGCCGGCGGAACGCTCGACGCCGCCCTTCTCAATCCCTTCCTCGAAGGGGGCATCGCTTCCGGTGCGCTGACTTTTTCAGCCTCGGCGAGCGGCACGCCCGACCAGCTTGCAGCCACGTTCGCGGCGAGCGGCCCCGAAGCCTCGTTCTGGTGGCCCGCCGCGGCAGCCCGCATCGAAGGACCGGACGTGATCGGCTCCTGGTCCGGGGAGGCCTGGAAGGCGAGCGGCAACGCCGGTTTGAACGGCGGAACGCTCGCCTTCAGCGCGCGGCCGGTGGAGAAAGGCGCGCTGGTGAGCCTCAACCTGGCCGACATCCCCTACCGGTTCGACTACGGCCTGACCACCCGGGTGGACGGCGTGCTCTCCCTCCACGTCCCGCTGCCGCTGACCGATGAGGGGAGGCTGCGGCTCGACGGCACGCTCGACGTCGAGCGCGGAGTGCTCATTCGCGACATCAACCTGGATCGCGAGGTGCTCACGCTCCTCTTTGCTCCGGAGGACACTCCCGGCGCCGAAGAGACCCTGGCCGACCGGATCGACCTCGACCTGACCGTCACGACCGAGGACGGCGTTCGCGTCCGCAACAACGTGGCCAATTTGCGCGCGCACTGGAGCAGCCTGCACGTCGGCGGCACGGCCGAAAATCCGGCAATCCGCGGCCGGGTCGAAATCGATCCGGGCGGGCGCGCCGAGCTTTACGGCCAGACCGTGCGGATCGACCGCGGCGCCCTGATCTTCACCGGCAACCCGGTCCAGGACCCGCTCGTGGACATGGCGACCACCAGCTCCCTGGAAGACCCGACCATCGTCCGCCTGGCCGGCCGGCCGCTGGACGTCATCGCGCAGCCGGAGCCCGAGGTGGAGCTCGAAGAGGGCCAGGACCCGAATCAGCAAAAGACGGAGACCAGCGAAGTCCTGACCTCCGGCCTCGCCGGCTACTATGGCGCCCGGGTGGTCTCGCGGCTCGGCGAGTCGATCGGCCTCTCCCGGATCTCCGTGCGCCCGGTGCTGCTGTTCAACGAGACCGATCCGACCGCCCGGCTCACCGTCGGCCGCGACATCTCTCCCAATGTCTCCTTCGCCATCTCGGTCGACCTGCGCCAGCCAGAGAGCCAGATCTGGTTCCTTGACTTCCACGGCTTCCGCGGCCTCCCCGGTATGACCTTCGAGGCCTTTACCACCGAGAACAGCGTCGAAGGGTTGAGCATCCAGCAGACCCTGAACCTCGGCGGCAGCCGCGAGGTCCAGGAGAAAAGCGACCGTCTCCGCCGTCTCCGGCTCGACGTCCCGCCCGGGATCTCCCGGTGGAACCAGCGGGTGCTGCGGCGCGCCGTCGGCCTGCGGAGGAAGGAGCCGGTCCCCCGGGAGGCCCCCTTCGAAATCGAGGTGGACCTGGCCGAGCACCTGCGCCGGCGCGGCTATCCCGGCGCCCTGGTCACGGCCGAAGCGGTGCCGGTGGAGGACCGGCCCGGCTGGGTGGACCTGAACGTCAAGGTCGCCGCGCTCGGGCCTCGCGTCGAGCTCACCTTCGCGGGGGACAAGCCGCCGCGGGCCTTCCGTTCCGAGATCCTCGCCGCCTATCGGGCCGACTTCTATGAGGAGCGCTCCCTGGAGGAGATGAAGGAGGCCGCCATCCGGGCCTTCCGCAGCGCCGGCCACCTCGATCCCCAGGTGGAGATCGAGGTCCGGCGCGAGGCTGCGGACGGGCCAGAGGGCGGGCGCACCGTCGTCATCC
>DASUNJ010000352.1:0-2035 GCA_036277235.1 Thermoanaerobaculia bacterium
CCCCTCCGCGTACCGTGGGGTGAACCTCAGTCAAGACCGAAGACCGCAGACTGAAGACCGTAGACCGCCTCTTACGGTAGACCGCTCCTACGGGCGCAGCTTTCGCAGCATCTTCAGCGCGAGCCACGCTTCTGCCGCGACGACGATGCCCGCACCGATGAGGAGGTCGAGCGATGTCTTCTTCACCGTTGCGAATGCCACGGCCGGAGCGGGCGTTAGCGGCGGCGAGCTCGGCGGGACTGCTCGCTCGCTGGGCGGGGCGAAGGTGCCGCGTGGGACTGGAGGTGTCGGAGCGCCCGGTTCCTTGTCGGGCGGAGGGGGTCCCACAGCGTCCTTGACTTCCTGGGCACTCGGCGGTTTCTCCCCCCGCTGGCGGCGCTTGGCAAGCCATTCCCGCATCCGCGCCGGGCCGATCTTCCGCTTCTGCCCGGGAACCTTCTCGCCCTCGTCCTTCCCATAGGGCGACGCGTGCTCGATTTCGGCGTTCATCTCCGCGCCGATCAAGATGGCAAGCCCGGAGATGTAGAACCAGAGCATCAGCACCATGACACCGCCGATGGCCCCATACGTCTCAACGTAAGCGCCCATGTTGGTGACGTAGTACTTGAAGCCGAGCGAGGCGATCAACCAGACCGTCGTCGCGAACACGGAGCCAGGCGTGAGCCAAATCCAATCCTGCTCCACGTCGGGCGCGAAGTAGTAGATCAGCGCGATACCGGTGCTGGCCAGCGCGAACACGAGCGGCCACTGCAGGACCTTCCACGTCCATTCGAACACGGGCCCGAGGAAGGTCCGGTCGGCGATCATTTCCGCCAGGCGGGGGCCGCCGAGAATCAGCGCGAACGACACGAGGATGAACAACGCCACGCCGACGGTGAGGCCGATCGCGATCAGGCGCACTTTCCACCACGACCGGCCTTCCTCGACGTCGTACGCGCTGTTCAGGGTGTCGATGATCGCGGTCATTGCCGCCGAACTGCTCCACAGGGTCGCGAGCATACCGAAGGTGAGGAGACCCGTCTGCTCACCCGCGGAGATCTTCTTGATCTGGTCGGTGATGATCGCGAGCACCTCAGGAGGCACAAACCCGCCGAGTGTCCTGAACATGTCATCGACGAGCGTCTCGATGGGAAAGTAGCTCGCGACGGCGAGGAGGAACAGCAAGGCCGGGAACAGCGCGAAGAAGAAGTAGTACGCGAGCTGTGCCGCCAAACCGAGGCAGTTATCCTTCCAGAACGCCTCCCTGAACGTTCGCTTGAAAACCTCGCTCCACGTGAGCGGAACCTTGAGATGGCTGAGGAGCGCTGCCATTGGTCAGCCGTCCTCAGTGGGGCTGCCGGCTGCCCGTCGTCGCCGGGCCGGTGTTGCCGGTCGTCGGGGTCCAGGATGGCGCATCGCTCGCGGGGAACGACTCCTGGGAGGCCTCGGCGACGGGATCTACGTCCTTTCTGCGCGTCGGCCAGGCTGCCCGCAACCGCCCACGTCGCATCCGACGCTGATCGGCGCCCGCTGCAGCCCACCATGCGAGACCGCTCCCCCCAAGTACGAGCATCAGGCCCGCCCAGGAACGGCGCCGAAAACCGGAGACGAGGAACGCGCCCGCCATCACGCCGAGCAGCCACCGTTCCGAATCCCACTCCATGCGGTCGTCCGCGCGATCCCAGACGCTTGAATCGCTGCGGTGCTGGACCAGGTTCAATGCCATATCCGCCCTCCGGTGCGACCAAAGTGCAACTGGTATGCCTCACCTCCCGGGCAGGCGTTTGGGGTTACTGCTGAGCGAGTGATTGTTTTCAGTACAGGCTGAGGCCAGCGCCACTACACCTCTGTAGGTTCTCCGGCAAATGCCGGAATGATGCCCAAGCGCTAAATCGTTGTTTTTAGGCCACTTATTGACAGAGATAGGCCGAATGCCTTCCCTACTCGGCCGTGGCACCTGCCTTGCTCAAAGACGCGCCATCACGCCTCTTTCATACCTGGAACCGAAGGGGAGCACCGAAGATGGCAGCACAGCACCAACCGCATGACGAGGTCC
>DASUNJ010000353.1:0-2472 GCA_036277235.1 Thermoanaerobaculia bacterium
CATGGAGGCGACCACCACGTTGAGCGTGATCACCGCGCTCGACGAGTCACCGCGCCTCGAGGGGCTCCTCTACGTCGGCACCGACGACGGCCTGATCCAGATCTCCGAGGACGGCGGCACCAACTGGCGCAAGACGGACAAGTTCCCGGGCATCCCCGAGAACACCTACGTCTCCGACCTGGACGCCTCGCAGTTCGACGACTCGACCATCTACGCCGCCTTCGACAACCACAAGATGGGCGACTTCAAGCCCTACGCGCTCAAGAGCACCGACCGCGGCAAGACCTGGATCTCCATCGCCGGCGACCTGCCCGAGAGGGGCACCGTCTACGCCCTGGCCGAAGACCACGTCAACCGCGACCTGCTCTTCGCCGGCACCGAGTTCGGCGCCTTCTTCACCGTCGACGGTGGCAAGAAGTGGATCCAGCTCACCGGCGGCATGCCTCCCATCGCCGTGCGCGACATCGCCATCCAGCAGCGCGAAAACGATCTCGTGCTGGCCACGTTCGGCCGCGGCTTCTACATCCTCGACGACTACACCCCTCTGCGGCAGGTCCGCACCGAGGCCGACCTCGAAAAGGACGCGATCCTCTACCCGGTCAAGAAAACCTGGATGTTCATCCAGGCCTCGCCCCTCGGCCTGCCCGGCAAGTCGTTCCAGGGCGAGACCTACTACACCGCTCCCAATCCGCCGTACGGCACGGTCTTCACCTACTATCTCAAGGAGGACCTGAAGACCCGCAAGGCGATGCGCTGGGAGGCCGAGGCCGAAGCCGAGAAGGAAGGCGGCAACGTCGAATACCCGGCGTGGGAAGACCTCCGCGCCGAGCAGCGGGAGAAAGACCCCGTGATCCTCCTCACCATTACGGATGCGGAAGGCCAGGTCGTGCGCCGCATCACGGGCCCGGCCAATGCCGGCATGCACCGGGTTTCCTGGAACCTGCGCTACCCCACTACCATGCCCGCCAGCCTCGGCGGCGGGCCGACCGACAACCCGTTCTTCACGCCGCCGGAAGGGCCGCTGGTCGCGCCCGGCAGGTACACCGTGACCTTGGCCAAGCGGATCGGCGACGTGACCACGCCCCTGGGCGAGGCGCAGACCTTCGAGACCGAGCCCCTGAGCAATGCCACGCTGCCGGCCACCGACCGGAAAGCAACGCTCGACTTCCAGCGCAAGGTCGCCAACCTGCAGCGCGCCGTGGCCGGCGCCGCCAGCGCCCTGGAAGAGGGCCTGACCCGGATCGAGCTCATCCAGAAGGCCCTGCTCGACACGCCCGCCGCCGATCCGAAGATGCTGGACGAGTCGCGCAAGATCGAGGACCGGCTCCGCGATCTCAACGAGCAGCTCACCGGCGATCCCGTGAAGGGCGCGCGCAATGAGCCGACCTCCCCCTCCGTCGCCGACCGGGTCTTCCTGGTCGTCTTCGGCGCCTGGAGCTCCACCGCGTCGCCCACGCAGACGCACCAGAACAACTACACCCAGGCCGCCGAGGCGTTCGCCCCGCTGCTCGCCGACATCCGCAAGACACTCGGCGAGGACCTGGTCAACCTCGAAAACCGGCTCGAAGCCGCCGGCGGCCCCTGGACGCCGAGCCGCATCCCGAGCTGGCAGCCGGAGTAAACCTCGAAAGGGGACCCGTTCGGGTCCCCTTTCCTTTGTCCTTTGTGTCCTTCGGGTCCTTTATGTCCTTTCCTGATGCTATCGTGCAATCCTCATGAGAGTCTGGATCGATGCCGACGCCGCGCCCCGGGAGGTCAAAGAGATCGTCTTCCGGGCCGCGAAACGCCTTGAGGTAGAGGCGGTGCTCGTGGCCAACCAGTGGTTGACCGGCCCGCCGGGCAACCCCTTCGTCTCCGCCGTGCGGGTGGACGGGGGTGCCGACGTGGCCGACCTTCACATCGCGGAGCACGCCGAGCCGGGGGACGTGGCCGTGACCGCCGACATCCCCCTGGCCGCACGCCTCGTGGAAAAGAACGTCATGGCGATCGATCCGCGGGGCGACGAATACACCGAAGAGAACGTCGGCGAGCGGCTCGCCGTGCGCGACCTCATGGACGGACTGAGAGGCGCAGGCATGTTGGAGCCGGGTGGACCGCGCCCCTACGGTCCCAAGGACCGGCAGGCCTTCGCGGCCACGCTCGACCGCGTGCTCACCCGCGCGCTTCGCGCGCGCCGCTGAATCTCACGGCTGGCAAGGGGAGGGCGGCGGCTCGTTCGCATCGCTGCCCACGCGCCGGTCCATCCAGCTCAGCACCACGTCGTACGCGATCGGGGCCTGGAAGTGGAGGTTCAGATCGTGCCCCGCACCGGCGATGGCCGCCGTCTCCACGCAGGCATCCGGAGAGAAGAAGCCCGCTTCGGCGGCCAGGCTGCCGGAAACCAAGCACGTCGGCTCGCCGCAGAATGCCCGGTCATGATCGCCGACGATCACGAGCACCGGGACATGGATACCCGGCGACAGGAACAGCGCG
>DASUNJ010000354.1:0-2770 GCA_036277235.1 Thermoanaerobaculia bacterium
TTTTTGAGGGCGATGGCGAACGTGATTGCGAGCGGCACCATCCCTTGCAGCAGGAAGCGGTCCCAGGTCTCTCCCAGGAGACCTTCGAGGCGAGTGCTCACGGCGTAGGCAGCCCAGCCGACCGCGGCGGGGACAAGCCCGGCGAGCAGCAGGAGGCGGGCATCGGGGCGCCGCAACGCGCGGTAGCCGGCGATCAGGATCACCAGAAAGAGCAGCCAGAAACCCAGCCAGGAGGACCACCGGAACGTCCAGCGCAGGATCTCGGGGACGATCACCGGCAGGCGCGCGACCGCGCCATGGAGCAGATCGGACAGGTGCAGGACGGCGAAGTAATCCTCATCGTCGCGGTTCGGGATGGCGGCCCGCCAGGAGGTGAGCAGCGCAAAAGCGGCCAGCGCGGGCCCCGCCGCGCAGGCAAACCAGCGGTAAGGAGCCGGACGGCGGAGCAGGCGCAGAGAAGATAGAAGCAGAGCGGCCATGGCGAGCAGAGCGCCTTCGTTCTTGGTCAGGATCGCTCCGGCGAGCAAGCAGCCGGCGGCGAGCCCGGCCGAGGGTCGCGTCCGCTCCAGCAGGAGCAGCACCAGGGCGGCGCTATAGAAACCCGCGAGCGGCAGGTCGCTGTAGGCCGACGTGGCGCCGCCGGCTCCGTAGCTGAGGAAGGGGAGCACCGCGACGCAGAGAACCGTCAGGATCGCCGCCCGGGTGCCGGCCGCGCGCCGGGCACCGTCGTAAATGACGAGCAGCAACGCCGGGAGGAAGCCGGCATAGAGCGCCCGATAAAATTGATCGTCTTCCTCCGCGCCGAACGTCTCCTGGGCGGCCACCTGCGCCAGCGGCAGCAGGGGCGGATAGCGCGGATGGATGATCCACCAATGATCCTCCTGCAGCACCGAGGCATCGACCGTCCCCTCGTGGCGCAGGTAGGCAGCGAGCGGGCTCCACGTCATGCGTCCGTCCCAATCCCCTAAGGGAGCGGTCAGCGCCGATGTTAGCGGTCCAAGGCAGATCGCGGCAATACAGAGAGCCGCGGCGATCTGCCAGCGGCTGGCTTGACGATGGGATCGCGCCTCGGTCCGCCGGAGCCGCGCAACCAGCCCGAGGACAGCCGGAACGAGCACCGCGACGAGGATCGCCGGACGGCGCAGCGGGACTCCGAACAGATGAGAGGCGGCGAAGAGAACGCCGCCGAGCACCAGGAGACCCAGCAGGTAGGAATAACCGAGGCGTCGCAGGAAGGGCAGCTGCCGCAGAGGCGCGAACAGCTCGGCGAGGCCCAGGCCGGGAAGCACGACGAGGGCGACGCCGCCGAGGTTTGCGGCCACCGCATCGACCGTCATCGTGCCTCTCTCCTCCAAGGGGCCGGAGGGCATCCCGGCGGCACCGTGGGGGGCCGCTCGAGGATCAACGGCGGGCGGCGCATCCCGGCCGCCACGACCATCCAGCGGACCTGTGCCCGCAAGCAGGCCGAGCGCGCATCGGGAGGGGGAGCGGTGTCCAGGATCGCGCGGCGCGGCAGGAGATCGAACCGGGTCCAGAGCATCGCGCCCGGCTCGTCGAGCTCGCGGAGCAGATAAGGCTCGTCGACAGGAATCATGCGCCGGACCCGCTCGACGGCCGTCACGTATTCAGGGCCCAGAATCCGCGTCCGCATCTCCCCGGCAGACAGCCCGGCGGACCGGACCGCGGAGCGCAGCCGCAGCGCGGTATTGCGCAGCCCCACCGCGATCCCGATCAACAGGTACACCGCAAGCAGACCTAAGACCACCCGGGACACCCAGCCGGATCGCATGGCCGGTGAGTATACCCGCGAGGGGATGTCGTCGCCGGCTGGAATTGGCCGGCCTGGACCTGGATGGATCCGCCGCAGCTCGACGAGCGTCGTTCGGCCGACCAGGTCCAGGCGCTGGCGCGGACGTTCATCCGCCTATCCTGGACGGGCTTCCGGCTCAGGGCTGGAAGCACCACTGCCGCACGCCATTGCTGCAGCCGATCCACTCCACCGTGTTGGCACCGCTGGATGTCACGAGCTGGCAGGTGACGTCTGCCTGGGGGGCGGGGTTGTCCTGGATGAAGGTGAGCCCTCCGAAGGCGACATGGAGCTGTACCTGGTAGTTCCGGGTGAGCGTGCCCGCATCGGCATAGACGGTGAAGAGCGTGCCGTTCTGGGTGTAGAAGTTTGGCTCCGTGACATTCGTGAAGGTGACGAGGGAGACCCCCTTGTTGATCAATAGACCGGTGGAGGTGTTGTACTTCTCCCACTTGCAGTGATAGGGGCTGTTCGCCTTTGGAAAGTCGTCCGCCTGGGCCGTTGCGGTGCCGAGGAGCGCCAGTACGGCTACGAGCCCGATCCGGACCGCGATCATCTTCATCCTTGCCATGACCTGAACCTCCTTGCCGTCTCGAGGACGGCAGATCCGGGAGCCCGTCGCGGCTTGTGGCCCATCCACTCGCTCGCCTGGGCTCCGTTGCGTCTCCCGTCCCAGGGCAAGGGGAGAGCCAGGCCGCAAGTGCTTGCAGAAACGGAGCTTGCAAATATTTCCCGTCCCGCGTTCGGGACGGGAGGTCAGGGGAAGGTCGCGAGCAGTCCCGAAATCGGGATGGTCGCGGAGGCTCGGGTGCGATGGGAAATCGACACGGACAAACTCAATCTCGCAACCCTGGCCCTTCTCCAAGCTTGGTCGTTCGCGATGATGTCAATAAGCGAAGGAGATATCCTGACGTGCGGCGTACTTGTCGTGGCATTCGACGCAGAGCCACCGCTCCTCGGCAT
>DASUNJ010000355.1:0-11744 GCA_036277235.1 Thermoanaerobaculia bacterium
CAGGTACGTCGTGCGCTCGAGGATCGGGAACTCGGCGCGCAGCGAGAGCAGGTCCTGGTGGGGGGCGGTGGTCGCGATCATAGTGTCCTCGGCTGGGTTCATCAGCGGCCCGTCCACTGGGCGGGGCGCTTCTCCAGGAAGGCTTTGACGCCTTCCTCCTTGTCCTGGGTCGAAAAGCAGAGGCAGAAGAGGTCGCGCTCGTAGGGCAGGCCGTCTTCGATGGCGAGCCTCTCGCTGGCGCGCAGGGCCTCCTTGGCGACCCGGATGGTGAGGGGGCTCATGGCGGCGATCTTGTTCGCCAGCTCCAGGGTCTTGGCGCGCAGCTCTTCGGCGGGGACGACCATCTCGACGAGGCCGATCGCCTTGGCCTCGTCGGCGCCGATCATGTCGCCGGTGAGGATGAGGCGCATGGCATGGCCGAGGCCCAAGAGGCGAGGGAGGCGCTGGGTGCCGCCGCCGCCGGGGATCAGGCCGAGCTTGATTTCCGGCTGGCCGAAGCGGGCCTTGTCGGAGGCGATCCGCATGTCGCACGACATGGCCAGCTCGCAGCCGCCGCCCAGGCAGAAGCCGTTGATCATGGCGATGACCGGCTTGGGGTAGTTGGCCATGATGTCGAAGACCCGCGGGCTCGCCATGGCCTCGCGCTGGTCGAACGGGGTGCGGCCGGCGAACTCGCCGATGTCCGCGCCGGCGATGAATGACTTTTCGCCGGCCCCGGTGATGACGACGACGCCCACCGAGTCATCCTTCTCGATCTCGGCGAGGGCCTGCAACGTTTCGTCCCGAACCTGCTGGTTCAGGGCATTCAGCTTGTCGGGACGGTTCACGGTGAGGATGGCGACGCGGCCTTCCTTTTCCACCAGGATGGTTTCGGGCATGGGTCTCCCTCCAATGCGATGTTCTTTGGATTCTATTCGGGACGGCGTGCCTGTGGAGCTTTGGGTGCCCATCTGCTCTCTCGCCTTACGAATGTCTTCGACCGGATCTCCCGGTCCGACCTTGACGGTCCCCCTGAGAGCAAGGAAGGCACTGCTGGAGGCGGTGGTCGGTTTCAACATCTTCCAATCTCCGTAGTTCGCTTTCGATCCGAGCCCTGTAAGGGCTATACCCGTCTAGCCTGGGGTTTAAACCCCAGGCGGGCGGTCGGCACTGAACCTGGGGTTGAAACCCCAGGCTAGACGGGTGTCGCTCCTACAGAGCGACGCCCCCAGCCTACCGGTGCTTCCACACCGGCCGCCGCTTTTCCAGGAAGGCGGCGATGCCCTCCGCCATATCGGCGGTAGGGCAGAGCTCGTCGAGGTAGAGGCGCTCGCTCTCGGCCAGCGCCTCGGAAAAACCGTGGTCCCTTCCGGCGCGCACGGCCTTCTTCGTCAGTCGGACCACCGCGGCGCTCTTCGCCAGGATCTCGGATGACAGCTTCTCGATCCCCTCGTCCAGGGAAGAGACCCGGCGGGCGACCAGGCCCATCCGCTCGGCCTCCTCGCAGGTGAGCACACGGCCGCTCAAGAGCAGGTCGAGGGTCCGGCCCGGGCCGATCAGGGACGGGTAGAGGGCCGCCGCGACCGGCGGGTAGCAGCCCAGCTCGATCTCGGGCTGGCCGAAGCGGGCATTTTCGGTGGCGATCACGAGATCGCAGGCGAGGGCCAGCTCCATTCCTCCCCCCAGACAGTGCCCTTGCACCGCGGCGACCGTGACAGCAGACAGGTCGCGCAGCTTGCGGATGGCTCCGTGCAGGCTCTCGAGCATCGGCCCGACCAGCTCGGGCGTGTGGTCCTGGACCGCCACCCCGGCAGAGAAGGCCCGATCGCCAGCGCCACGGACAACCACGAGCTGCAGGTCCTCGTCTCGATCCAGCTCGGAGACAATCTCGCCGAGCCGGGCGATGGTCGGGATGTCGAGGATGTTCAGCGGGGGACGGTTGATCGTGATTGTCGCGGTGCGCCCGTCCCTGTCCAGCAGGAGGGTCATCGCGGGACCGCCCGGACGAAGTCTTCCCAGAGGGCCCGCTGCTGGGCCAGGGCGACCAGGTTCTCGGGGTGCCACTGGACGCCGCGCACCCACCAGTCCGGATGGTCGAGGATCACCGCCTCGATGAGCCCGTCCGGCGATTCGGCCACGGGCACCAGCCCCTCCGCCAGTCGCTTGATGGCCTGGTGATGACGGCTGTTGACGCGGGCAGTCTCCCTCGCGAGCACCTCGCCGAGCGGCATTCCGGGCTCCAGCACCTGGACGGTGTGGGCCAGATGGTCCTTGGGCTCGGTGATGCTGTGCTCGATCTCGCCGGGCCGCTGGCTCGGGAGATCCTGCCAGAGCGAGCCGCCGAGGAAAACGTTCAACACCTGGAGGCCGCGGCAGACTCCCCAGACCGGCACCCGCGCCTCGCGCGCTCCTTCGAGCAGGGCCCACTCCATGGCGTCGCGCTCGGGGAAGACCTCGACCGTATCGTTGAGCTTCTCCTCGCCATAGCGCTCCGGGGCCACGTCCACCCCGCCGCAGAGCACGAGCCCCGAGGCCTGGCTCGCCAGCCTCCGAGCCTCCTCGGGAGTCACGGAGTCGGGCATCACGTAGCGGAAGTCCTCGACGCCCACGGCCTTGAGCGCTTCGCCGTAGGGCGCGGCCTTCTCGTCCGAAGCGGTGGCTACGAGGATCAAGCGGCCTCCCTCTCGACGAGCGCCGCGATGCCCATGCCGCCGGAAACGCACAGCGTGGCGATCCCCCGCTCGCCACCCCGCTTTTCAAGGCCGTGGAGCAAGGTGACCAGGATGCGCGTGCCGGTCGCGCCGATCGGATGGCCGAGGGCGATGGCGCCGCCGTCCGGGTTCAGACGGTCGGTGCCGATCCCCAGCTCCCGGTTGCAGGCGAGCACCTGGGCGGCAAAGGCCTCGTTGATCTCGACCTCGTCGATCGCTCCCATGTCGAGCCCGGCCTTTTCTAAAAGCTTGCGCACGGCCGGCACCGGTCCGATGCCCATGATCCGCGGCTCTACGCCGACCACGTGCCAGCCCGAGAGGCGGGCCACGATCGGCAGCCCCAGCTCTATGGCGGCAGCCCGGGAGGCCACGATGATGGCCGCGGCGCCGTCCGTGATGCCCGAGGCATTGCCCGCGGTCACCACGCCGTTCTCCCGGAAGACCGGCTTGAGCTTGGTCATGGAATCCAGGGTGGCACCGTCCCGTGGGTGCTCGTCCTTGGAGAGCGTCACGTCCCCCTTCTTGCCGGGGACCGTGACCGACACGATCTCGCTGTCGAATCGGCCCTCGGCCCGGGCGCGCTCGCAACGGAGCTGGCTCTCCAGGGCGTAGGCGTCGGACGCGGCGCGGTCGATGCCGACTTCCTGGGCCAGCTCCTCGGCGGTCTCGCCCATGGCGAGGTCGGAGAGCGGGCAGTTGAAGCCGTCCTTATACATGGCGTCCACGATCTCGGCGTTGCCGAGGCGGTAGCCGGTGCGGGCGCGGGGGAGGAGGTACGGCGTGTTCGACATGCTCTCCATGCCGCCCGCGAGCACCACCCGGGCCTCGCCCGTGAGGATCGTGCGCGCCGCCGAGAGCACGGCCTGGAGGCCGGAGGCGCACGCCTGGTTCACGGTGAACGCCGGCCGGTCGACCGGCACGCCGGAGCGGTAGGCGACCTGGCGGCCGGGGTTGGGTCCGCTGCCCGCCTGCCGTCCATGGCCGAAGATCACCTGGTCCACGTTCTTCGGATCGAGCCCGGCGCGCTCCATCGCGGCCTTGGCCGCGGCGGTCCCCAGGTCCGGCGCCGTCAGCGACGACAGGCCGCCGAGGAACTTGCCGATCGGAGTCCGCACCGGTGCGGCGAGGACGATGTCATTGTCGTTCTTGGTCAAACCATTCTCCTGACGGCCGCGTCCCGCGAACGAAATCCTGCAGCTCCTCCTGGGTTGAATGGCCAGTCGGCGAGGTCGAAGATCCTATTTTGCCATAGGAGCCGGTTTGACTGCGAAGGACCGGACCCCCTGCTCTTGACGATCCCGCTGCTCCCCAAGCTCGTGGAGATGCTGCCGTTTCTGGCGCCAGCCCTGCCGTGGCTGACCGGGATGCTGGCGGTTCTGGGCGAGCGGGAGGGCTGACGCCCCCCGGCGTGCTACCATCATCAGGCGAGGCGAGTTGCGCCTCGGCGGGTTTCGTGGTCTGATGCCGCAACCCGTCGGGGAAAGGAGGCATTTTTGGGCGCGATCCCGCTGCATCACGAGGAGATCGGGTATCCCACCTCCGACGGCCAACCCATGGCCGAGACGACCCTACATCGGAAGGTGATGACCGACCTCATCGAAGGCTTGGAACGCCGGTTCGAGGAGACGCCGGACGTGTGGGTTGGGGGAAACCTCTTCCTGTACTTCGAGAGGGGAAACCCGCGAGCGGTGGTGGCTCCGGACGTGCTTCTGGTCAAGGGGGTTCCCAAGTGGAACCGGCCGATCTACAAGCTCTGGGAGGAGGGCGAGCCGCCCAGCCTGGTCGTGGAGGTCACCTCCGAGAAGACCCGGCACGAGGACCTCTCCGACAAGAAGGGCAAATACCAGCGGCTCGGGGTCGAGGAATATTTCCTGTTCGACCCCTATGGCGACTACCTGGAGCCCCGCTTCCAGGGCTACCGGCTCGAACGAGGGCGATACGTGGCGATGACTCCGGAGCCGGATGGCTCGCTCTTCAGCCGGACGGCCGGGCTCCGGCTTGAGCCCGAGGGCCAGAAGCTTCGACTGGTTGACCCTGCGACGGGGGAGCGGCTGCTCTGGAGCGAAGAGAAGGATCGGGCGCTGCAGACGGAAAAGGCGGCGCGTCTCGCCGCCGAGGAAGAGATCGCCCGCCTTCGCCGCGAGTTAGAACGGCGCGAGCGGGAAGGCTGAGAGATCCGGAGCTCCCCCCTCCTAACCTCCCCCCCAGAGCCAACCCTCCCCCTCCCCGGGGGGAGGGACCGGAGGGAGCCACATCCGAGCTCCAGACGGTTGAGCTTGCTTGTAGGGGCGACATTCATGGCGCCCTGGCTCGCCGGCCTCACCCTCGCCCGGGCTGGGTTCGCGGAAAACCGTGCTCCAGGCGCAGGCGGCGGAAGGTGGTCAGCAGGACTTCCCGCCCAGGACCGCTCTTCCGCGCTCCCGGCCACAGGCTGAGCTGAGACCTCGCGGCGGGGGCCGTCTCCAGAGCGATGTCGCCGGCTCCCGCTTGCGCTGCCGCCTCGAAGAGGGCTTTCAGCTCAGCCTCTCCGTCGTTGACCCCCGGCAGGACCGGCTTCACCACCACCCGCGTGGTGATCCCCTCGGCCGCCAGTTGCGACACGGCCCACAACCGGGCCTCGGGCTCGGGCTCCCGAGGCTCGATCCGCAGCGCCAGCTCCGGGTCCACCGCGGGGAGCGGCACGTCCACCCTCACCATGTGCCGCTGATCGAGCTCGATCAGCAGACTCAGGTCCTGGAGGATGCGGGGCGAACGGGTGGTGATCGCGACCTCCAACCCCTCCACTCGCGTGAGGGCCTGGAGCAGGGAACGGACGAATGCCGCTTGACCGGCCTGGCCCGACTCGACCGAGTAGGGGTCGGCGCCGGCCGCGCCTACTACGACCGGCTCCCGCCGGAGAAGCGCTCGCCGGAGCAATGGCTCCACGGCCGGATCGGAGGGGATCTGGGTCAGCGTGGGGACGAAGGGGAGTGTGGCTTGTCTGGACATCTTACGCCCTTTTTACGCCAAACGGCGGAAGGTGTCAAGGGGTGGCTTACGTCCTTTACAATGCCCGCCATGCCCGAGCTGCCCGAGGTCGAAGTCCTGCGCCGGAGCCTGGAGCCTCGCCTGCTGGGCGACCGGATCTCCAGGGTGGAGGTCCGCAATGCCGCGATGCGGGAGCCGGTGAGCCGGGCCTCCCTGGTGAAACGCACGGCCGGCCGGGGGATCGAAGCCCTGCGCCGGCGCGCCAAGTACCTGCTCATCGACCTCGAGGGGGGGCAGACCCTGGTGGTCCACCTCGGGATGAGCGGGCGGCTCACGGTCGTGCCCGCTTCCGAGCCCCTGGAGCCGCACGAGCACGTGGCCTTCTTCCTGGATTCCGGCCGCCGGCTGCGGCTCCGTGATCCTCGGCGGTTCGGCCTGGTCTTCGCCGTGAAGACCTCGGAGATCCCTTCCGATCCCCACTTCTCCCATCTCGGGATCGAGCCGCTGGAGCCCGGCTTCGGCGGCGGCTTCCTCGCCCGCTCCGCGGCCGGCCGGCGGGGGCCGGTCAAGAGCTTCCTGATGGACGGCCGCATCGTGGTCGGCCTGGGGAACATCTACGCCACCGAGGCGCTCTTCCGCTCGGGCATCCACCCGAACCGGTCGGTGGGGCGGATCTCGGCGGCGCGCTGGGAGCGGGTGGCGGAGTCGTCCGTGGAGGTCCTGACGCAGGCCATCACGCAGGGCGGGACGACGCTCAACGACTTCGCGGACGGCGAGGGGAACAGCGGCTACTTCCAGGTCTCCCTCGGGGTGTACGGCCGGGAAGGGGAGCCCTGTCCGTCGTGCGGGACCGCGATCCGGCGGATCGTCCAGGCGGGGCGGAGCAGCTTCTACTGTCACCGCTGCCAGCGGTGACATAGAATCCCCCTCCAGTGCGTTCCATTCCTGCCCGGAGGCATCCATGATCGAGACTGCGCCGCTGCCTCAGCCCGTGCTGAGCAAGCCGGACCACAAGACGTTCGTGCTCGGGGTGGCCGGAGGGACCGGTTCGGGCAAGACCACCGTCGTCCGCGCCGTCCTCGACGCGGTGGGCGACGACCGGATCGCGCTGATCGAGCAGGACAGCTATTACAAGGACATCGTCTGGCGCAGCGAGGCCGAGCTGCTGCACCACAACTTCGACCATCCGGCGGCTCTGGACAACGACCTGCTCATCTCGCACATCGCGGCGCTCAAGGCCGGGCATCCGGTCGAAGTCCCGATCTACGACTTCGTGCGCCACCGGCGGACGAACAGGACCAAGCGCGTCGAGCCCCATCCGGTGGTGCTGGTCGAGGGCATCCTGATCTTCTGCGAGGCGGCGCTGCGGGAGCTTCTGGATTTCAAGATCTACGTGGACACAGACGCGGACATCCGCCTGATCCGGCGCCTGGGCCGGGACATGGCCGAGCGCGGGCGCACGGTACAGGACGTTTTGCGGCAATACCTGGAGAGCGTCCGGCCCATGCACCTGGAGTTCGTGGAGCCGTCCAAGCGCTGGGCGGACATCATCATCCCCGAGGGAGGCGAGAACAAGGTGGCGCTGGAGATGGTGGTGGCGCGGGTTGAGCAGCTCCTTGGAGGGTAGAGCGAAGGAATGTAGGGGAGGGGTTTACCCCCTCCCGGGCGGGGGCAAGCCCCGCCCCTACATGAGAGGAGCCGGCGGTTGTACGTGCTGAGGGTCGTCGCGCGCTTCGAGGCAGCGCACCACCTGACTTCCTACAAGGGGAGGCCGGAGCCGAACCACGGCCATTCCTGGCGGGTGGAGGCGGTGCTGGCCGCGGCCGAGCTGGACGGCGAGGGCATGGCCTTCGACTTCGTGGAGGTCAAGACGGCCCTGCAGGAGCTCGCGGCGCGATTCGACCATGGAGATGTCAACACGGTGCCGCCGTTCGACGCGGTGAGCCCCACGACCGAGCGCATCGCCGCCTGGTTCTTCGACCGGCTCGCCGAGCGGCTGCCGGCCGCTCCCCTGTCGGAGGTGACGGTCTGGGAGGGGCCGGACTGCTCGGCGACGTACCGTCCATGATAGGTTTGCCAATAACCATGAAGAAGATCCTGTTTCCCCTGTTCCCGGTCCTTGCGCTCTGTGCGCTCGGTGTCCTCGGATGTGGCGAGGACGCGCCGCCGGTGGCCGCGCTCGAAGTGAGCCCGAAGAGCGTGCGCCTGCCGTACCCTGAGCTGCACACGGTCCACCTGAGCTGGCAGCCGTCGGCCCCGCTGGAAGGGTTTACCGGCACGCCGACGGTGTTCGTGCACCTGCTCGACGACAACGGCAAGGTCGTGCGCACGTTCGACCACACGTTCCCGGACCGCTGGCGGGAGGGGACCACGGTCGGCTACGACCTCAAGCTGTACCAGTCGGCGCTGGCGCCGGCGCTGAATCCGGGCCGCTACCGGCTGACCATCGGACTGGCCGGCCAGGCCAAGCAGCGCTGGACGCTGGACGGCGTGGGGGAGCCGGTGGCGCGGCGCGAGTACCTGGCTGCCGAGGTGGATGTGCCGCCGCCGCCGCCCAACAAGAAGAGCGGTCCGCGCTTCACCTTCTCGGAGCACTGGCTGCCGCCCGAGCCCGGCGGCGACCGCCAGGTGCTGGCGCGGCGCTGGCTGACCGACAGCGGGGGCATCAGGATCGCCGGCCTGCGCAGGCCGGGCCATGTCTGGCTTGTGCTCCGCATTCCGCCGCCCGAGATCGCGGGCCCTCTGAAGGTAAAGGACGGCGGACAGCCGAGCGTGCGCATCGAGGGGAGCTGCGGCGACTTCGAGGCGAGCCTCTCCGGGCCGGGTATTCATGAAGTGGAGATGCCCCTGGTGGAGCCGCCGAAGAACGGCCAGTGCCGGCTCGAGCTCCAGCCGAACTTCACCTTCGGCTCGCCGGCGCGCTCGGTCTCGCTGGAGAACGCCGCCTGGGCTCCGGACGGCGGCCAGCCGCGAGGGGCTGCCAAGGCCGGCACTCCCAGCTCTCCTTCCGCGCCCTGAGGGCGCCATGAGGAGGCCATGAAGGAAGCTCCCGGCCTCCTGCTCCTTCCGGAGCAGGAGCGCTACCTGGAACGCCTCCTGCCGCCGCGCGATCCCCTCCTCCGGGAAATGGAGGAGCGCGCCGCGCGGGAGGACGTGCCCATCTCGGACCCCGAGGTCGGCCGGTTCCTGGGCATCCTCGCCCGCGCCACCGGAGCACGGCTCGTCGTGGAGATCGGCACCGCCATCGGCTACGGCGCCCTCTGTCTCGCCCGCGGCGCGCCGGAGGCCCGCGTCATCAGCATCGACACCGATCCTGAGCGCCTCGCCGTGGCCCGGGGATACCTGGAGCGGGCCGGCGTGGCCGATCGCGTCGAGCTGATCGAAGGCGCGGCCCTGGAGGTCCTCCCCCGGCTGTCCGGTCCCTTCGACCTCGCCTACGTGGACGCGGTCAAGAAGGAGTACCGGCGCTATCTCGACCAACTGGTCCCGAAGCTGAGGGTGGGAGGGGTGGTGGCGCTGGACAACCTGCTCTGGAAGGGGCGGGTCGCCGATCCCCCGGACGAGGACGACCCGGACGCCGATGCCCTGCGGGCGTTCAACGGCTATCTGATGATGCACCCGCAGCTCCAGTCCGTGGTGCTGCCGTTCGGGGACGGGCTGGGAGTGGCGACGAAGATCAAGCCCACCGTGATGGAGATGGGGGGGCCCTATTAGGGCGATCAGGGGGGCCGGTTGCCCTCTTCTTTCTTCTCGTCCTTTTCCGCACCGAAGACCTTCTTGAGCCAGCGGCGGAGGGGGTTGCGCTTCTTCGCGCTGCCCGCCTCGCGGGTTACAGCCCCGGCGGCCTCCTCGGCCGCATCCGCCACGGCTTCGGCCAGCTCCGCCTCACCCTCGCCGGCCGCTTCCGCCACCTCCAGGTCCCAGTAGCTGTCGTGGCGGTCGCAGATCTCCGTGGGCGCCTCGCCCTCGCGGAAGACCTCGGTCATGGGCAGGGGGCAGTACTCGGTCGCGAGCAGGCCCGTGCCCGGATCGATCAACGCGGTGGTCACCCCCGGCGGTTGGGGAAAGGTCGAGAAGCCGCTGCGCGGCGCCACCTTGGCGGTGAAACGGACCCAGATGGGCAGCGCGGCGCGGGCGCCCGACAGCCGGGTGGTGGCATTGTCGTCGTAGCCCACCCAGACCACGGTCGCCCGTTCCGGCGAGTAGCCGCCGAACCAGCTGTCCCGGCGCTTGTTCGTGGTGCCGGTCTTGCCGGCCAGATCGCCGCGCAGGCCCGAAGAGGCGCCGCGGGCGGTGCCGCGCACGAACACTCCCTGAAGGAGCGAGGTCACCATGTAGGCCGACGGCGCCGAGAGCACCCGCTGCGCATCCCCCAGGGGAGCGCCGTCCACCGGCTTGCCGTAGCGGTCGAGCACGGCGATGAGCCCGTGCAACGGCGGCCGGACGCCGCCCGCCGCCAGGGTCGCATAGACCGTGGCCAGCTCAATCGGGGTGGCCTCGGCCGCGCCGAGCGCCACCGAGGGGAACGGCTCCATCTCCGAGGAGATGCCCATGTCGTGCGCGAGCTCGATGATCCGCGGCATGCCCACCTCCATGGCGAGCCGCGCGGTGGCGGGGTTGTAGCTCTTTTCGAGCGCGCTTCGCACCGTGACCCAGCCGTGGAAGCTGCCGTCGTCGTTTTTCGGGCTCCAGGTCATGGTGGCGAGCCGCACGGTGAGCGGCTCGTCCTCCAGGAAGGAGGCCGGGGTGACCTTCTTCGCTTCGAAGGCGGCGGCGTAGACGATCGGCTTGAAGGCGCTGCCCGTCTGGCGCATCGCCTGGCCGGCGCGGTCGAACTGGCTGCCGCCATAGCTGCGCCCGCCGATGTAGGCCAGGATGCCGCCGGTCTCGGGATCGATCGACACCAGGGCGGACTGCAGCGGCCCGGCGCCCTTGTGCCCCTTCTGGTACCCCTTCTCCACGGCCTTGAGCCCCTCTTCGACCGCCTCCTGGGCCGCCTGCTGGTTGCGCCAGTCGAGGGTGGAGAAGAAGACGTAGCCGCCGTTCGCGAGGTCTTCGACCCCGAAACGGCGCTGGGCCTCCGCGGCCACGGAGTCGGCGAAGTAGGGAGCGCGGCGCCGGACGACGGGCTCGGGCGCCACGTTCAGGGGGGAGGCGAGGGCCCGCTCCACGCGCTCGGGCTCGGCGAGCCGGAGCTTCAGCATGCGTTGCAGGACCCAGTCGCGGCGCTCCTTCGACTTCTCGGGGTGGGCCAGAGGCGAGTAGGACGCCGGGGCGCGGATCGCGCCGGCCAGGGTGGCGGCCTCGGCCAGGTCGAGCTGGTTGGTGTCCTTGCCGAAATAGGCGCGCGAGGCGGCGCCCATGCCCATCAGCGAGACCCCGCCGCTCCCGCCGAGATAGATCTCGTTGAGGTAGGCCTCCAGGATCTCGTCCTTTTCATAGCGCAGCTCCAGGAGCACGGCGAGGATCAGCTCCTGCCCCTTGCGGCCCCAGGTGCGCTCGTGGGTCAGGTAGAGGTTCTTGACGAGCTGCTGGGTGAGCGTGCTGCCACCCTGGCGGATCTGGCCGCCCCGGAAGTTGACCCAGACCGCCCGCGCGATGCCGCTGAAGGAGACGCCCGTGTGATCGAAGAAGTTGTCGTCCTCGGCCGCGACCACGGCGTTGATCAGGTCGCGGGAGACCTGGTCCACCCGGATCGGCCGGCGCTCGTGCTGCTCGGGCCCGTAGTAGGAGGCCAGGAGCGGCGGCTCGAGGATGACCGAGTCGACCTTCTCGCTGTCCTGGCGCAGGGTGGCGATGCGGCTGCCGCGGTAGGTGATCTCGACCAGCCCGCCCCCCTTGCTGCCGTCCGGCCGCGGGAAGCTCCGCAGGTGGACGGCGAGGCCGCGTCCGACTTTGCGGTACCTGCCGGCGGGGAGGGGATTGGTATCCGTGTCCTCCCGGTACCCCTCGGCCTCGAGGTCGGAGATCAGGAGACTGCCCGGATAGCTACGGCCCGGTGCAATCCGCGTCGCCTTGGCATACAGCCGGGAGGGCTGGCGGAACGTCAGGTCGTCGAACTGGCTCGTGAGCTGCCAGAACGGCCGG
>DASUNJ010000356.1:0-4841 GCA_036277235.1 Thermoanaerobaculia bacterium
CGTGTTCACCATGCACCGCCTGATGCAGGAGGTGGTCCGAAACCAGATTCCGGAAGAGAGGCGCACAGATTGGCTCGAACTGGTTCTGGCGCTGGTAGACCGGTTTGCCCCTCGTCCAGCAGAAGATGTGAAGACCTGGCCCATCTGGGACCTTCTCCGGCCCCATGCAGTGCAGCTCCTCGCCCATGCCGAACGAGAGGCTCTGATCAGTCGTTCCAGGGCCAGCCTGATGTCCGAGCTCGGCCTTCTCTTCGGCGCGAAAGGTCTGTACCCGGAGGCCGAACCGCTGATGCGAAAGGCGCTCGACATCGAGGAGAGGCTCTCCGGGGGAAACAGTCCCGAGATTGGCATATACCTTAACAACCTCGGCATGTTGCTCAAGGTCATGGGCCGCCTGGAAGAGGCGGAGCCCCTGATGCGCAGGAGCGCGGAGATCTGTTTTTCCTTGGCAGAAGCAAGTCCCTACGCGACCATGCCTATCAATGGCTTGGCTCTCCTGCTCATGGAGAAACAGCAGTGGGCGGAGGCCGAGGAGCTACTCCAGAGGGCGCTTACCCTCGATCAGGATATGTATGGAGGAACCCATACCTACGTGGGGCGGGATCTCCATAACCTGGCGCTCCTGCTTATCTCGACAGGACGTACCGTAGAGGCCGAGACTTTGAGCCGGCGCTCTCTGGAAATCCTGAGTGCAGCTCACGGAGAGACTCACCCCAGGCCCGCGAGAGCGATGCAGGTCCTGGCCGGAATTCTGCGCGACCTGGGCCGTCCGGATGAAGCGGAGCCATTGGCGCGCCACGCCTTGGAGATCCTGGAGAACGCCCTCGGCCCGGACCACCCCATGACGCAATCCGCCCGCAGAGACCTCGATACCCTGACGGCAGCGTGAATCCTTTGATAAAATAAAAGACGGCTTTGGCTTTGATCTGATCTTCGGGGACGAGGGGCGAAGGCGTCTGGGCTGGAGATGATGAGCTTCCCGGAGATCGGCGGCAGCGTCGCGCATTTCAAGGTCCTCGAGCGCCTGGGCCGGGGCGGGATGGGTATTGTCTACAAGGCGCGGGACCTGCGGCTCGGGCGCCTGGTGGCCCTGAAGTTCATGACCTCGGACGACGAGGCGAGCGCGGCGGCGCGCCAGCGTTTCCTGCGCGAGGCCCAGGCCGCCTCGGCCCTCGATCACCCCAACGTCTGCACCCTCTACGAGATCGGCGAGACCGACGGCGGCCAGACCTTTCTCGCCATGGCATTCTGCGAGGGGGAGACTCTCCGCAGCCGGCTGCGCAGCGGCCCGCTCGATCCGCGGGAAGCCGTCGAAATCGCCATCCAGGTGGCGGACGGCCTCGCCGCGGCGCATGCCCGGGGGATCATCCACCGCGACGTCCACCCCGGCAACATTCTGGTCTCGGACGGTCTCGTGAAGATCGTCGACTTCGGAGTGGCCCGGCTGACGGACCAGACCCGCATGACCCAGGATGGGGTCATGGTAGGCACCATCTCGTACGCCGCTCCGGAGCAGATCTGCGGGGAGCAGGTCGGCCCCGCCGCGGACCTCTGGTCGCTCGGGGTCGTGCTCTACGAGGCGATTGCCGGCTGTCTGCCCTTCCGGGCCAGTTCGGTGCCGGCCCTGTTCCTGACGATCCTCGAGGGCGCTCCCCCGCCGCTTCAGGGAGTGAGCCCGGAGATCGAGCGGGTCCTGACCACGGCCCTGCAGAAGCTGCCCGAGCGGCGCTATTCGAGCGCCGAGGCCATGCGGGCGGACCTGCGGCTGGCCCTCTCCGAAAATGCCGCGACCTGGATCGCACGCCCGGTTCCGGCGATCGCGAGGACTGGGCCTCCGCAGCTTCACAACCTGCCATTCCCGCCGTTGGGTGAGCTGTTCAAAGGGCGCACCCAGGAGCTGCAATCTCTGGCGGAGGCCCTGCAGAAGAAGGGTCCGAACGTCATCCACGGTCTTGGAGGAATCGGCAAGACGCGGCTGGCTGTCGAGCACGCCTGGCGGCAGGGCCGCCGGTACCAGGCCGTGCTCTTCGTCCTGGCCGACTCGACGGAGGGGCTGTATAGCGGCTTGGCGGCGCTCGCCCGGCGCGACCTGCTCAACCTGCCGGAACGGGACGATCCGGCCGAAGCCGAGGTGGTCGGAGCGGTGCTGCGCTGGCTCCGGGAGAATGCGGACTGGCTCCTGATCCTCGACAGCGTGGACACGAAGGAGGCTCAGCTCGCCGTCATCCGTCTCCTGCCCGCGCTGGCTGAAGGCCGCACCCTGCTCACATCCCGCCGCCGGGACTGGCCGGCGGTGGTCCAGAGGCACCCGATCGACCTCGTCCCTCTGGAAGCGGCGAAGGATTTCCTTCTCCAGCGGACGAAGCAGGTTCGGCGCCGGGAGCCGGACGACGAGGCCCAGGCGCTCCGGCTCGGGGAGCTGCTCGACGGGCTCCCCCTGGCCCTGGAGCAGGCCGCCGGCTACATCGCCCACACCCAGATCTCGCTGGCGGAGTACCTGGACATCTGGGAGAGCGAGTGCGACAGTGTCCTGGGCTGGTACGACGAGGGGGTCATGCAGTACCCGGCCTCTCTGGCGGTCACCTGGCAGAGAACCTTCCGGCAGATCGCCCCGACCGCGCAGGCACTCCTTCTTGTAATCGCTCACCTGGCCTCGGACCCCATCCCGGTGGAGATGCTCGAGTCCGGGGCACAGCTCATCCACGAAGCAGCACGGCGTCTGGGGCTGGACGTGGCGCCTCGGCCTTTCCGAGACGACCTTGCCGAGCTGGCGGCCCTTTCCCTGATCTCGCGCCAGGGTGCCCTCATTACCGCGCATTGTCTGGTCCAGGAGGTGATCCGCAGCCGTATCCAGGAGGAGCAAAAGACGGCCTGGATCGAGCTGGCCGTCGCAGTCGTCGAGCGATTCGGCCCCAGGCAGGCTGATTACGCCAGCACGTGGCCGACCTGGGATCTTCTGCGGCCGCACGCGGCACAGGTTCTGGCTCGTGCCTCGGGCCGGGACCTGGAAGACGGCCGCCCGCTATCGCGCTTGTCGACTGCCCTCAGCCTGCTCCTCTGCGCAAGGAGCCGGTACAAGGACGCCGAGCCACTCATGCGGTCCGTGCTGGAGCTCGATGAGAGGCTCTTTGGCCTGGAGAGCCGCGCTGCCGCCGTCTGCCTCCTCAACCTCGGAGAGCTGCTCAGGAGGACAGGCCGCCCGGAACAGGCTGAGCCCCTTCTGAGAAGATCTCTTGACATCTATTCCGCCATCTGTGGAGAGAGCGCACCCGAGGCGTGCAAGGCTCTCAACTGCCTGGCTCTCATCTTGATGGACCGCAATCGCTGGACTGAAGCGGAGACGATGCTCCGCAAAGCCCTGGCTCAGGATGAGGAGAGGAAAGAAGGAACGGGACCTTCCATTACCCGGGATCTCCACAACCTCGCGCTCCTGCTGGCCTCCACGGGGCGCACCGCGGAGGCGGAGCCCCTGATCCGGCGTTCCCTGGAGATCTCGCTGCAGGTGCATGGGAAGAATGATCCCCAAACCGCGCGCAAGATGCAGATCCTGGCAGGTGTCCTGAGGGACCTCGGACGGACGGACGAAGTAGAGCCGCTGGCGCGGCAGGCTTTGGAGATCTTCGAGCAGGTTCTCGGACCCGACAATCCGATGACGCAGTCGGCGAGAAAGGATCTTTCGAGCCTCACGGCGGTCTGACCGCAGGGAAATTATGCTCCGAATTGACAGGATCCTCCTCTGCTATCAGAGAATATGCTCCGACATCGCGCTGATTTGGAGCATCTCCTCTGATAGCAGAGGCCGCCGACCCTCAGTTCGCAGCATACAAACCCTGATTAGGAGCAAACAAGGAGACTTCGACGCTGCAAGCTCCTCATTTCGGAGCATAATAAGGGGGAGAGGCATCTCGTGGAGGTTGTTTTGCTCCTAATTGCCTTCCCTATGCCCTCCAGGAATGTTCGGATGCTCCTAAAAAATGAGGGGCTGCAGCATCCCCGCGAGGGGGAAGGCCTGGGGAGGATGGATTCGGAGCTTATTCAGCTCACGCAAGCAACCCCGCCGCATGCCGTGCCGCGCCCAGGAGCGCGGCGCGGTCGTTGAGGATCACCCGGACGGGCACAGCCTCCAGGAAGGCGCGGAAACGGCCCTTGTCGAAGAAGGCGCGGAGAAAGGTGCCGTCCTGGAGGCGCGGGAGGAGCTTCGGGGCGATCCCTCCTCCGAGGTAGATGCCTCCCGTGGCGGTTCCCACCAGGGCGAGATTGCCGGCGGCGGCTCCGTAGGCCGAGACGAACATGCCCACGGCGCGCGAGCAGAGAACGCAGGATCCGGCCAGGGCGGCTTCCCCGATCACCTTCGACGGATCCTCGTCCCGCTCCAGGGCCTCCCTGACCGGCGGGCTCTCCGGCAGGCCGGCGCGGTCCCGCAGGTACTGATAGATGTGGAAGAGCCCGGGGCCGGAGACCACCCGCTCGACGCTCACGTGACCCTCGAAGATCTCGGAGAGGTAGAAGAGGAGGCCGGCCTCGTCCTCGGTCCTCGGAGCGAAGTCCATGTGCCCTCCTTCCGAGGAGACGGGCACCCAGGCTCCCGCCACCCTCGGCAGCAGGGCCATCCCGAGTCCGGTCCCCGCCGCGATCAGCGCCATGTTGCCGGCGCCGGCCGCCCCGGGACCCCCGGCGTGGAGGGTAGACAGCTCGTCTCGCCGCAGGAGCGAGACCCCCTCGGCCGTGGCCACCAGGTCGTTGATCAGGACCACGGCGTGCCCCCCGACCACCGAGGAAAGCGCGCCGCCGTCCAGCTCCCAGGCGAGATTCGGCGTGCTGGTGCGGTTCTCCAGGACCGG
>DASUNJ010000357.1:0-4066 GCA_036277235.1 Thermoanaerobaculia bacterium
GGCACCTTCCTGATCTTCTCGGACTACATGCGCCCGCCGATCCGCTTGGCCGCATTGATGAAGGTGCAGGCCATCTACATTTTCACCCACGACTCCATCTTCCTGGGCGAGGACGGCCCGACCCATCAGCCGGTCGAGCAGCTCGCCGCCCTGCGCGGGATCCCCGGCCTGAGGGTGATGCGCCCGGCGGACGCGAACGAGACCGCCGAAGCCTGGCGAGCCGCCCTGGAGCACCGGAATGGTCCCACGGCCCTGGCGTTGACCCGCCAGAACCTCCCGATCCTCGCCGAGACCGCGGAGCGCGCAAGGGAGGGGGTCGCGAAAGGCGCCTACATCCTCCTGGACGCCGAAGATCCACAGGTGATCCTGATCGCCACGGGCTCGGAAGTCTGGGTGACCCTGGAAGCCGGCAAGGCCTTGCAGGGTAAGGGGGTACGGGCACGGGTGGTGAGCATGCCCTGCTGGGAGCTCTTCGACGACCAGCCGCAGGAATACCGCGACCAGGTCCTTCCCCCCGCCGTCCGCAAGCGCCTGGCCGTCGAGGCCGGAATCCCCCTGGGATGGCACAAATACGTGGGGATCGAAGGGGAGATCCACGGCATCGTGCGCTTCGGGGCCTCCGCTCCGTACAAGGACCTCGCGCGGGAGTTCGGCTACACGCCGGAGAAGGTGGTGGAGCGGGTGGAGGGAATGCTCGGGAGGTAGGGGATGGATATGTTTGCCGGTATACTTGCTCCGAGGAGGATGTATGCCGCAACTGGCCATCTACCTGGATGATGAGACAGCGAAACAGCTTTCCGAGGCCTCGGATCGCGAAGGAATCAGTCGGTCTGCATGGGTGAAGCGGGCTGTCCGGGCCCACCTGACGAACCGGCTGCCCGATTCCTTCTTCGAAGTGCTTGGAACCTGGGAGGACGATCGGGAACCGGAGGAGATCCTCCGTGACATCCGCTCGGAAATGCCTCAGAAAGAGCGCGAACCGCTCCGATGAGCGCCCGGTTGTTCCTCCTCGACACAGACATTTCCATCTACCTGCTCAACGGACGCCTACCCACCGTAGAGCAACGTCTGGCTAGCATGCCCGCGGAACAGGTGGGGACGACTGCCGTCACCGCCGCAGAGTTGCGCTTCGGAGCCTTGAACTCCGGGCGGCCTCAGAAAAACCTCTCCCGAGTGGAGACGTTCCTGGCCCCCCTCATCCAGATCCCCTTCGACGAGAGCGCCGCGATCCAGTACGGCAACCTCAAACGGCACCTGGTTTCCACGGGGCAGATCATCGGCCTCATGGACCTCCTCATCTCCGCCTGCGCTCTCGCGGCCGGGGGGATCCTGGTGACCAACAATGTGCGCGAGTTCTCGCGGGTGCCGGCGCTGAATCTGGAGAACTGGACTGAGTAGATATGGCGGAGGGGGTGGGATTCGAACCCACGAGCCCTTGCGGGCCGACGGTTTTCAAGACCGTTGCTTTCAGCCGCTCAGCCACCCCTCCGGCAGGTGAGACAACAGCTTACTGCGGGCGCGTAATCCGCTCCAGCCCCCCCATGTAGGGACGCAGGGGCTCGGGGATCATTACCGAGCCGTCCGACTGCTGGTAGTTCTCCAGGATCGCGACCAGGGTCCTCCCCACCGCCAGGCCCGAGCCGTTCAGGGTGTGCAGGAGCTTCGTCTTGCCCCCGCCCTCGGGCCGGTAGCGCAGGTTCGCGCGCCTCGCCTGGAAGTCCTCGCAGTTGCTGCAGGAGGAGATCTCCCGGTAGAGGCTCTGCCCCGGCAGCCAGACCTCCAGATCGTAGGTCTTTGCCGCTCCGAAGCCCATGTCTCCCGTGCTCAGGGTCATGCGCCGGTAGGGCAGGCCGAGCAGCTCCAGGACCTTCTCGGCGTTTCCGGCCAGCTCTTCCAGGGCGTCGTAGCTCGTCTCCGCGCTGGTGAAATGGACCAGCTCCACCTTGTTGAACTGGTGCTGGCGGATCAGGCCGCGCACGTCCTTCCCGTAGGAGCCCGCCTCGCTGCGGAAGCAGGGGGTGAAGGCCGTGTAGCGCAGCGGCAGCCTCGACTCGTCCAGGGTCTCGTCCCGGTGCAGGTTCGTCAACGGCACCTCGGACGTGGGGATCAGGTAGTAGGGATACCCCTCCAAGTGGAAAAGATCCTGCTCGAACTTGGGGAGCTGCCCGGTGCCGACCAGAGAATCGCGGTTCACGATGAAGGGCGGCAGGACCTCCGTGTAGCCGTGGCGGCCGGTGTGGAGATCGAGCATGAAGGAGATCAGGGCGCGCTCCAGACGGGCGCCGGCTCCGAAATAGACCGTGAAGCGCGCGCCGGTGATCTTCGCGCCGCGCTCGAAGTCGAGGATGCCCAGCTCGACGCCCAGGTCCCAGTGAGCCTTGGGCTCAAAATCGAACTTGCGGGGCTCGCCCACCACCTTCTCCACCCGGTTGGCCGATTCGTCCCCCACCGGGACGGTCTCGTGCGGCAGGTTGGGGATCGACTGCTCGATCGCCTGCAGCTCGGGATCGATGGCGGCGAGGCGCGCTTCCAGCTCCTCGACCCTCTCCTTCAGCTTGCCGACCTCGGCGATGGCTTCCGAGGCGTCTCCCTTCTGCTGCTTGATCTTGCCGATCTCGCGGCTGGCGTCGTTGCGCCGGCGCTTCAGCTCCTCGATCTCGCCCAGCTCGACGCGCCGCTCGGCATCCAGCTTCTGCCAGCTTTCGAGAAGCGAGGGGTCCGCGTTCCGGTTCGCCAGGGCTTGGCGAACTCGCTCGGGGTTTTCGCGCAAAAGGTCTCGGGAGAGCATGGCGCGGGAGTCTATCTCAACGCTTGTGCCCGCGCGTCCGTAGGAAGGGATAACATCCACTCGCCCTCTATGCGCACCCCTTCCGAGCTCGTCCGGTTCCTCCTCCCCCTGACAGTGCTCGGGGCCATCGCGGCTCTTGCCGTCCATGAGAATGCCGCTGAGGGTCTCTTCCTGGGCGAGCTTTCCGCGGCGTTGCTGCTCGTCGTGGCCGCTCTCGCCCCGGCTCCCGCTTTCGAGCTGGGATTGGGATCGGTCCTCGCGGTCACGGCGATCTGGGCCCTGCCCCCCGGACCGGGACGCGGCGCGGCGGTGGTGCTCGTGCTCGTCTTGACCTTCGCGGCTGCTTGCATTCGGCGCCTATCAGGGAATCAACTCCGGACCGATCTCCCCCTGGCCGTGTCGATCCCCTTCGCCCTGGGCCTTCAGCTTCTGCTCCGCAGCGAGCTGCTTTTTGAGCCGATAGGTCTGCGGACGATCGTGGCGCTCCTGGCTCTTCCCGTGGCGGCCGGGGTGGCCATGGCGTTCCTCGCGGCCCGCCAGGGAGGAGAGATCGCTTTGCTCGCCTCCGGCCTGGCGGTCCTCCTCGGCCCGGGGTGGAATGTGACCACCACCCTCGCGCTAGTCGCAGTCGCCACGGTCGGTTTCTTTCTACCGAGGGCGCCGCGACCCAGCCGGCTCGTCCTGCTGCCGTTGGGCGTCCTCCTCGCCCTGACGGCCCTGCTGGACGCCTACCCCTGGCGCCGTGCGGAGCCGCTGCGGGCTGTTTTCGCTCTCTTCGTTCCAACCCCAGGGACGCCCCTCCTCCCACCGGAGACCTCGGTCACCCTCGACACCACCTACCCCTTCCGGGAGAAGGACATCCCGCTCGAGCCCGTCTCCTCGCTGGTCCTGGAGTCGGCGCTGTCGAACGGGGCCAGTCTCGCGGACGGCACCCCGGTGGCCGTGCTGAGCCTCACCGACCCGTCGGGGCACAAGGCCGAATGGACGATCCGGGCCGGCGAGGACACGGGGGAATGGGCGGCGAAGCGGGCGGACGTGCTCCCGGTGGCCCGCCTGCGCTCGCCCGAGCCCTGGATCACCTGGTTTGCCGACGGTTTCCTGGCGCAGCGCTACCGCTCCCGGTGGGACCTCCCGGTGCCGGGCAGGTTCGCCCGCGTTCGGATCGAGCGCAGCCCGGACCTCCCCCCGGAGGTCTCGCTGACCGTTCATCAGTTGGAGGTCCGGCGGCTCTCGGGATGGGCTCTCCCTCCCGGCGATCCGTTCCGCGGCACGCTCCTG